>JAGHUZ010000315.1 GCA_018064575.1 Candidatus Minthomonas equi | reverse complement strand
ATAATTGCAGGCGCAGTGACGCATAAAACCGATGCTGCGTTCGAAAGTGCAGAATGCCGAGCCGGGAACCGACATAGTTATCCTCGGCTCCACCGCTGCGGCATAGATGGACACGGTACCGCCACCTGAATTACCTGAAATGACGACATTCCGCGTATCGACCGGCAGATTTTCAAACGCCCAGTCTATCAGCTTCATCATATCCCAGACCCGGTCTCCCACAGGAGTACGCCCCACCAGAACGTCCCGCTGATAGAGATCCAGACAAGATGAATGACTGTCCCTTTCGATATCATCGGGATGCCTTGTATCACCAAAACCGCGCATCGCAGGTGCGATGGCTATGAATCCGTGCTGAACTGCCTGAACCCCGATATTTCTTTCACCATCCTCACCGCTGGCGCGTTCATCCTCATTACGATAGATTCCGGCGGATATTTCAGTACTCTTGCTGTGTCCGTGAGTAGCTATCATCAACGGAAGCCTGCTTCCATCTTGATTTTTCGGTTTCATCACGATGAATTTCATAACGACGTCCGGTTCTGTGGTCATTTCCCACCACTCCCGAATCATAGTCCCGTCATCTTCACTTCGCAGAAAAGTGGCAGAGGGTTTGAAATTCATTTCTTGAACAGAGGCCTCAATGACGGAAATACCCAATTTCGAACGAAGTTCACTTCTGAAAGAAGCCTGCCATTTATCCAGTCCCATCTCATCAAGGAAAGACAGAGTGTATTTGGGGTGTGCAGAAGAAAACATCTTTTCCGTATGTCCATCATACGAATTCTGGGCAAAGGCGGGAACCGCCACCAGAACGCAAAGCAAAATAATGATTTTAGTTTTATTCATATCGGTCAGCCATTATTGATTCAAGTTCGTTCCTTTTGAAAGGTCATTTTTCAAACCCTTAAAGATAATGCTTTTTTACGGAAAAACAGCATTAATTACTCAAGTTTCGCATATAACCGCCGGCCGCTCCGCCCTGTCCCTGAAGCCAAGCTTCGGGAAGGGCTTTGCCGAAGGCTTCATTTCAGTCCTTCCCGAAGCTTGGCTTCAGGGCTTTCATCCATAGGCCGTGAGCACAGGACTTCTATCGCGTTTACCAATCAGCAACACTGGAAACATTTTAACGTCAGTGACACCGTTTTTACTTTTATTATTTTCGATAATGGCGACTAATTGGTATTTTTGCCGGAAACTGAATGAGTATGATTTTGAAAGAACATCCCCAGATCGGGGTTATCGGATATGGCAGTTGGGCCACGGCACTCGTTTCGGTGATTACCGGAAACGGCCACCGGATAAACTGGCACATACGCAACCAAGAAGTACTGGAGAGTGTTAACAAGGATAATGTCAATTCCAAATACCTTTCGGACGTCGAACTGGACGGCAGTCTGATTACAGTCTCCGATAACATAAATGAAGTCGTCAGCGAAAGCGACATCCTAATTATGGCGATGCCCTCAGCATATCTCGGTAATTTTCTTTCCGGCCTTACCGTAAGTCTGAGTATAAATTCATTGTCTCTGCAGTCAAAGGCATAGTACCGGAAAGCAAAGCGACAGTCACACGGTATCTGCACGGAATTCACTCTGTTCCTGTATCCAATCTCGGAGTGATTTCAGGCCCGACACACGCCGAAGAGGTATCCCACGGTCGTATGACTTATATCACGGCTGCCTGTGAAAACATTGAGAATGCCAAGGCCATCGGGAAAATCATCGGAAACGACAGATTGAAGTTCAGCTATTCTTCCAATATGCTGGCCATAGAATACGCAGCTGTTCTGAAAAACATTTATGCCATCGCAGCAGGATTGGCAGCAGGTTTGGGTTATGGAGACAATTTCATCGCGGTTTTGGTTTCAGCCTGTGCAGCGGAGATGTCCGCATTTCTGGCATCGGTGAGTCAATCCGACGAATGCGATTATAGCCGCAACTGTCTGGGAGACTTGCTTGTCACCAGCTATTCCAACTATAGCAGGAATCGCCGTCTTGGTCTGCTGATAGGAAGAGGGTGCACCGTCAAGAGTGCCCTGAACGAGATGACGATGATAGCGGAAGGTTATTTCGCTGCGGACGGAATGCATCATATCGCATCGGAATTCGACATCAAAATGCCTATTGCCGAGAGGGTTTACGATATACTCTACAATCGCGCCAATGCGAGAAAAACAATAAAAGCCCTGGCGTCAGAGTTATAATGCTCCGGCACACGCCTCAGATGAACTGTCAGTCATTGTTCATCTGAGGGATATCGACACTTGTCTGGCAGTCTCCGATAAGATATCTGCTGAAGTAGTCGGCCATCTTCCAGAAGAAGTATTCGTTCATATCTCCGAATCCGTGACGTTGTCCGGGGAGAATCAGCATATCGAAGCGTTTGTTGGCCCTGATTAGGGCATTCACCATCCTGATGGAATTGGCAGGATGCACATTATCGTCTATATCGCCGTGTACCAGCAGAAGATGCCCCTTGAGATTCTTCGCCAGTTCCTCATTATAGTGAATGGAATATTCGAATGTAGTATCTTTTTCCGAGACGATTTCCTTGACACCGTGATGGGTTTCACTCCACCAGCGGTTGTAAATGCGGTTGTCGTGGTTTCCCGCACAGGATACAGCCACCTTATAAAAATCAGGATATGTCAGAATGGCCGCGGTGGACATAAATCCGCCGCCCGAATGGCCGTGAATGCCTACTTTGTTGCCATCTATCCAATCATACTGCGCAGCAAGTTGTTGCACGGCCGTTTTATGGTCTTCGAGAGGATAATCACGCATATTGCCATATCCATAACTGTGATACCATTTTGAACGCATAGGGTGCCCACCGCGATTTCCCACGGAAATCACGATGACGCCCAACTGCGCCAAACGGTCTGTACGCACCGAAACATTTGTCCACGAATAGTAGGTGGCCTCCACCTGTGGTCCTGGATACACATAGTCGATGATGGGATATACCTTGGTCGAATCGAAGTCATAAGGTTTGTACATTACACCGTAGAGATCGGTGATACCGTCGGCGGCCTTAACCTTGAAGGTTTCGGGGAATTTGTATCCGGCGCGGAAAAGTTCCCTGAAATCAGCCTTTTCCAGTTCCATAATTTTGGTACCGGAAGTACTGAAAAGAGCATTGGCCGGTGTGGTATCCACACGGGAATAGTTGGATACCAGATATTTTCCGTCATCGGAAATGCTATACTTGGAATTATAGTCATCCGGGTCGATTTCTTTCAGACCGGTACCGTCAAAGCCCACCCTATAAGCGTGGAGATAATATGGGTTTCTGTCCTTCCCGTATCCACTCGCGGTGAAATAGACGACTCTGGCCTTTTCATCGATTTCAAGTATGTCGTCAACGTGATACGAGCCTTTGGTGATAGGGTTCTTGAGTTTACCGTCAGCACCGTAAAGGTAGAGATGAGACCACCCTGTCTTTTCCGACATCAGGATGAATTCATTACCGGAGGATATCAAGTTGAAATCGAATACATCTATATAACTGTTCGACTTCTCTTCCAGAACCACTGTCGCAGTATCAGCCTTGACATCATAGCGGCATATCTGCATATCGTGATACCCCCTGCTGCAGCGCATCATCCAAAAAGAATCATCATCCCCCATCCAGATTCGTCTGGAGTATTTTTCAAACTCATCTCTGTTCTTCTTTGGGCGTATGAATATTTGGGATTCCTGGTCTTTGAATACCGTGACATCCACGCGCCTATGACTTTTTTCGGTCATATTGAAAATATGCAGGGATTCCTTCGGATTCGGTTCTCCCGGCATCTGATATCTGTATTTTTCGATGGTAGGACGGGGTTCGGTTATGGAATTGATGACCCATAACTGCTTGACTCCGCTCATATCATACTCCAGAGAAGCGAATGTACGACCATCGGGAGACCAGCTTCCCCACAACGGATAACGCTTGGTAGTATCACGGTCCAAAGCTCCCTTATAATTATCACATCCGTAGGGAATTTCTGAAGTTCCGTCGAATGTCATTTGATGCTCGACGACAGTGGAATCCTTTTCATTCTTCATCAGCTTGCGAAGGTTCGTCATATCGGTCCAGAACACATTATACCCTTTAACATAAAGGACAGATGAAGTATCAGGAGCGACGCAGGCCCAGTCAGGAAAGTCCTTTTCTTCTTCGATATCGCTGACGTCAGTCAGTTTTCTGCTTTTAATATCGTACTCGAATCGGAAAAGTTTCTTCTCCATATCCTTAGTCCCGATGAATTTCGTTTTTTCGACAGACGCGGTATCATCTTCTTCGGTTTTGCTTTTATCCTTGTCATCTTTCTTCGGGACAAGGAGATTTGACTGAAGTGAGAAAGTGAATGTATTATCGTCCTTCAATTTCAGTTTCTTGATGGGAATATGCTGGGCATCGAAGGAATCGTGCGTCAGTTCGGTAAGTTCTACCGCCAAGGCTTCGAGATCGAAAATTTCTGTTTTCGTCTTCGAAACAGGATCCACTATATAATAATTCGTTCCTTCCGTATCGGTCCACTCATACCAGAATCTGTCAGAATCACGGAACCAGTGAGCATTGACGTCACGACTCTTGACAAGTCGTCCCATCTTTTTGATGGAGAATTTTTCAGCCTGATTATAATCGGCAGATGCAATGCTTGTCATCTGCCACGCACCGGCTTGAAGATTCAGGCCGATGAATGCAGCGGCACACAAGAAAAACTTACTCATTAATATCATTGGTTAAAACTGTGAATCAATACTTTTCGTCCATTCTCCGACTTCCATATCGTGAATATTCCCATCATCTATATGGAAGCGGACTGCCGTGCGGACATTATGGAATCCGGATATGCCGGCCGCTCCCGGGTTGATGACCAGCATCCCGTAGTGCCTGTCATTCATCACCCTCAGTATATGAGAATGACCGCACACGAAAATATCAGGCCGATAGGCCTCGATAAGACGCACCGCACGCAAATCGTATCTGCCCGGATATCCTCCTATATGCATCATCAGGACGTGTTTCCCCTCACAGACAAACTCCTGCATATAGGGCACACGCTGCCTTATGTGGTAATCATCGCAGTTTCCATACACCCCCAGAAAGTCCTTCTTGAACACACATACCCTGTCAAGACACTGCATAGACCCGAAATCACCTGCGTGCCATATCTGTTCGACCGGACGGAGGAAATCCATCACCCGGGAATCAGAGAATCCGTGAGTATCCGAAATAATTCCAATATACGCCATAATCGGAAACTATATCATTCCGCCGCGATATACCTTGACGGCTATTATTTCTTCTCCTTGGCTTCGTATCCCAGTTTTTTGATGGCCGTCTTGAGTTTTTCCACATCAGTCTTGGCCGCATCATACTGAATCCAAACGGTATGAGTATCCAGTGAGACTTTCAAATCCTTCACCCCTTTTTCAAAGGGAAGATTTGCCTCCACCTTTTTCACACAATTCTGACAATGGAGAGCTACATCGAAACTAATTTCTTTCGTAACAGAACTCTGCTTCTTGTTCTGAGCGTCTGCATTTCCATATGCAAAGAGCGCCATAATGGCAACAACTGCCAATACCAATATTCTTCTCATAATCATTCTTGTTTCCAAAGAGTAAAACGGACACCTGCATAAACTGTTATACCCATAAGCGGTCCCCACACCGACGAAGCATTGAATGAACTGGAGAACGGATTCGATGCATCTATCACGTTTTCAGTATTCAAATATCGAGCCTGAGTATAACCCGTCAGATTCTCACCCCCGGCATATACTTCGATTCCCTTGAATTTTCTGGTAACCTGTGCGAACAGTACCGGATAAACCGGAGACTCATCATACCCCCATCTCCTGGCCGCGAAAGCGGGAATTCTGGCAGGGCCGTTCAACTGGGCGGTAAAATCGAACACCCATTTGCTCATTTTGGTGGCATATTGGAGATTCAAAACACCTTTCCACCTGCTCTGGAGCGGTCTTTCCACCAGTCCCAAATCGGCCAGAGTCACCTTCGAATCGGTATATCTGAATGTAGCCAGCACGGTAAACCTGTCAAACGGCTCTATGGAAAAATCAGCCTGATAGGTATTCGTGTACGATTGACCATCCAGATTATACAACATTACCTTGGTCGCATCCACACATTCTTGGTCGGCTATTACTTGAGAAACGAAATCACTATGGAAAAAATCCACACTGAACCAGCAATTGTCCGGCACTCCGACAGGGATGTCAAAGGTTATGCTCCCGCCGTAAGTCCACGCCTTCTCCATCTGCAAATCGGAAGCTATTGAAAACATTCTTCCCGTGGACAGCATTCCGATATTATCCACCACGACATTGGGAGAACGATGCCCTTCTCCACCGGAGGCCCGGAAAGTAAGCCATTCTATCGGGGTGAAACGGGCATTCATCCGGGGAGATACCGTCGTCCCGTACAAGCTGTTCACATCAACGCTGAGACTTCCGCTGACAGAAATTTTGTCTTCGTGTGAAAAAGTGTACTCGGCATACGCCGCCAGTGTATTTTCCTTGCGTGACAAATCCCAACTGCGGTCATACAGTGACGATGAAGCCGTCAGCACCCTATCTTTAAGAAGCTCATTAAAGGAATCGAACTGATTTCTCACACCGGCATTGATACGGTGGCTGTCATTCGGAACATATTGATAGATGATATTGGCAAAAAGTGAATTCTGGGAACCGTCATAAGCCTTGATGCCGAAATTTGAACCGATATCGTGATGCACATAATCCACCACCCCGGCTATATTCATAGTATTACGCCAGTTAAGAGGGAAACCGGCCTTGAGATAAGCATTGAAATTCTTGTTCACGATTCTGGAGCCCCAGAGACCTGAGGAAATCAAATCTTCCACACTGCGGTTCTCATCACCTTTCTTAAAATCGGTGCTTCCCCCCAGACGGTCATCATAAAGACCCTTCACCCCGAACCTTATCTGAATCCCGGATGGGTCATAGTACAGCCACCTGTTTGAAAAATTAACGTGAGTAGTCAACGGACTGTCCATAAAGCCATCTTCATTCATATCGTGAATTTTGGGCATAGTCGAGAAGTGTCCCAGAATAACCGTACTCCACCGGTCATTCAACTGCAGTGATGATGCGATATTGGCTTCACCGGCAAGTTCACTGCTGAAAAAGAGGTTCGCATACAATGGTTTTTCATCAGTAGGTTTGCGATGTTCCATATTAATCTGACCGGTGATGGCCTCGGTGGAATTGATGACGGAAGAGGGTCCCTTGGCGATTTGAATCGATTCCAGCCACTGTCCCGGAACATATGACAGCCCGAATGGCGATGCAAGTCCCCGCATAGTCGGTCTGTTTTCATCCAACATAGAAGTATATACTCCGGAAAGCCCGAGGAGACGTATCTGTCTTGCACCGGTAATGGCGTCGGAATACCCGACTGACACTGATGCGGAATTCTCGAAACTTTCGGCCACGGAACAGCAAGCCATCTTGCACAGCCCGGCGGCTGTAATCACTTCCGTTTTGATGTTCATCGTTTTGGCTATATGCTCCCGTACTCCATACCCGGTGATTACCGCTCCTTGAAGTTCACTGGTAGTACCAAGATGAAATTCCACATAAGTGGTGGTATTGTTTACGGTGACCGTATCTGTCGTATATCCTACAGCCGTGGCCACCAGAACTGCTTCCTTGTCTCCGAAGATAGTAAACTCAAAAACTCCTTTTTCGTCACAGTCCATATAAGCGCCGGTTTCAAGCCAATACACAGAGGCATACGGAACGGGCTTATTAC
>JAGHUZ010000132.1 GCA_018064575.1 Candidatus Minthomonas equi | reverse complement strand
ATAGACTCCAGACTCGCCTGGCTCTTCGTGAATTCGGCATTCAAAATCTACATTACCTGTTCCCCCGAAGTGGCTGCCTTGAGAGTATCTGCAGACAAAGTCAGGACCGGTGAGCCGGGCGGCTCCAGAGAAGAGATTCTCAAGCACCTGCTCGAAAGGCAGAAGGAAGAGAATGAACGGTTCAAACTGTTCTATGGAGCCGACTGCCATAATCTCGACAATTTCGACTTCGTCATCGACTCCTCACACTCCACAGTCGAAGAAATCGCTACCTCCATCCTCAAGGCATTCGAAGAGAAAAAGCGGATCTGACTTAGAAATTGAAAAATTTCTCGGCATTATTGTAAGAAATGTCTCTGACCATTCTGTGGATGAAGGGCATTTCCGATACCGGAAGTTTTCCCTTCTCGATATCTTCCCCTATCACGCTGCAGAGTATGCGACGGAAGTATTCGTGTCTGGGATAAGAGATGAAACTTCTGGAGTCGGTCAGCATTCCGACGAAGCGGCTGAGCAGACCGAGCACTGAAAGTGTTTCCATCTGGCGGCGCATACCGGATTCCTGGTCGAGGAACCACCATCCCGAACCAAGTTGCATCTTGCCTGCGGCTGTTCCGTCATTGAAATTGTAAGCCATAGTGGCAAGCACTTCGAAATCGCCAGGATTCAGGCAGTAGAGAATGGTCTTGGCCAAACGGTCCGCTGAAGCCAGCCGGTCGAAGAGTCTGTTGCCGGAGGCAGCGCAGGAAAGGTCGTGTATGGAATCATATCCAGTATCCGGGCCGAGGACTTTCAGCATCCGGGAATTATTGTTCCTTATGGCTCCTACGTGGAACTGCTGCGTCCAACCTGCTTCAGCATCCATCACGCCGAAATCGAAAAGCATAGCGCTGCGGAACTTGAGCAGTTCTTCCGCCGACGGAGCATTGCCCGCAATGGCACTGCGGAAGATGGTATCAATCTCCTTCGTGGTATAATCTGCTGCATAGAAAGTTTCCAGCCCGTGGTCAGAAAGGCGGCATCCCATCTCACCGAAGAATTTGTGGCGGATGCGGAGAGCCTCCAGAAGACTGTCATAATCCGTTATTGCGACTCCGGCAGCAGCGGAAAGTTTCGCGATATACTCCTTATATGCCGCGGGGTTCCCGATGTCCATAGCCTTATCGGGACGCCAGGTGGGCAATACTTTTACGCCGAAAGGATTCTCCTTTATTTTGATATGATACTCCAGACTGTCGGCCGGGTCATCCGTAGTACAAACCACCCTGACATCGAAACGTGTCATCAGTTTTTGGGCGCGGTAATCTTCCGTGTGCAGTTTCGCGGTACAGTCATCATAGATGGCGCGGGCCGTTTCCGGCTTAAGTAGGTCATAAACTCCGAAAACCCTTGCCAATTCCAGATGAGTCCAGTGGTAAAGAGGATTTCTCATCGTATATGGAACCGTCTCAGCCCATTTTTCGAATTTCTCATAAGAAGATTTGTTTCCGGTGATATACTCCTCAGGAACCCCATTGGCCCTCAATGCGCGCCATTTGTAATGGTCACCGCCGAGCCACACTTCCGTCAAGTCATTAAAACGGTAATTTTCAGCTATCATCTGGGGTACCAGATGACAATGATAGTCGATAATAGGCATTTTTTCAGCGCTCTGATGGTAAAGTTCCCGTGCAGCATCGCACGTAAGCATAAATCCCGGATTGATAAAAACGCTCATACTCTGTATCAAATTGATATTTTCACTTCCTACAAAATTAGAAAGTTTTTCCATTTAAACGATGCACAAAAATTTTGAAATGAATTCTTTCTTAACTTTGCTCGAAAGGAAAAATCAAACACACTATGAAAAAAGCACTTTCAATATTCCTCTTTGCCATTCTGGCGACATTCAATGCATATTCCGTCGATATCATCCACGGACCATACCTCCAGAACCTCACGGAGAACCGGGTAACCATAGTCTGGGTAACCGACTCCGTCACAGTGGGATGGGTAGAACTTGCCCCTGATGATAAAAGCGTTTTTTACGATGACCCCCGTCCCAGATACTACGATGCTCCCACAGGCGTCAAAGAGTCTTCCACCATTCACGCCGTAACCATTGACGGGCTGCAGCCCAATACCACATACCGCTACCGCGTGTATGCCACACACGTGACTGGCCACGTAGGGAATTATGTCACTTACGGGAAAACCACAGCCTCCAGCCCCTATAACCTTCTTACATTCCACACTGTTAATCCGGATGCAGCGTCTATTTCATTCGGCATCGTCAACGACATCCACGGAGACAATGAAACATTCACCTCATTAATAGGAAAATGCGACCTGAAAAAGACTGATTTCTTCATTTTCAACGGAGATATGATTTCAGTCAGTGAAACACAGGAACAGGTTTTCGAAGGATTTATGGACACTGCCGTCAAACTCTTCGCCCAGACCATTCCTATGTATTACTCCCGCGGAAACCACGAAACACGCGGGGCTATGGCCACCCAATTCAAAAAATACTTTTCCCCTGGAGAGGACCACATCTATTATACCTTCCGTCAGGGGCCGGTATTCTTCGTCGTACTTGACGGAGGAGAAGACAAGCCCGACACCGATATCGAATACTATGGCATTACCGATTATGACGCTTATCGCACGAAAGAGGCCGAATGGCTGTCAGAAGTGGTCAGCAGCGCTGAATACAGGAATGCTCCATTCAAAGTAGTCCTCTGCCATATGCCCCCCGAAAAAAACTGGCACGGCAGTTATGAAATACTCCAGAAATTCGTTCCCATCCTGAACGGAGCCAAACCAGACCTTTTCATAAGCGGCCACGAACATTCATATCACTGGTATGAACCCAATGGGAAAACCCATTTCCCCGTCCTGATTAACGATACCGAATCCATAGTCAAAGTCACTGCGGACAAATCTTCCCTCGATATCAGCATAGTCAATACCGAAGGAAAAACCAAAGACACACACAAGATTACCCGATAATCCTGCTGACCTCCCTGAGTATCGGTTCCGTCGACACGGGGGAGCCTACTGTCTGCTGCATCCATATATCGGGTGTCAGACGTCCCAGTCTGTACATTCTGATTATTTCGGGACCGATTACGGACGGATTAGGCAGTGAAGCGAAATATTCCTCCAACTGATATTCGATGATATGTCCGAATGGATAATTCGGCAGATACATAGGAGAATTCACCATATGCGAATAAACGGCCAGAATAGGGGAATCGTGCGTTCCCAGAACCGGTTCGTAATAGGTATTCCAGACTTCTTCCGCGATTCTGATGCAATGGTCCCTCAAATCTGCGGCAGTGGCTTCAGAATGCGCGTACAGCCATCGCCAAGTGTACATATCCACCAGTGAAACTCCCATAATTTCATACATACCCCAGAAAATGTCAAGGGTAAGATTATCATCCAGTTTTGAATCGAAGCCCAGCATTTGGAGATCCCTGACCTGAAAAACGAAGGCAAGAGCTTCGGTAAAGGCAGTATTCGGAACTCCGGACATCGTATAATAATCGATGTCATACATATCGATGGTCTGTTCCACATTGTGACCGAATTCGTGAGTGGCGATATTGTACCCCTTATAATCCATACCCTTCTCTCCGCATCTGGTACGGAGGAAAGAATTGTATCCGCGGCCCGCCGTTCCCCACGCATGTCCCGAGCCTCTGGCGCTCTCCACCTCCACCTTGCTTGCGACGAAATCTGCATAAGCGGCAGGGAATCCGAGAGTCTTCAGTATGCGAGGCATATCTGCCCTGAACGCATCCGGATTCGGATAACGCTTTCCGGTCAGTTCGGTAAGTTCATTTTCAGGCATAGATGAACGGCTCTTGAAACCATCATACCAGATATCATACGGACGAAGTTCCCTCCCAAGTTTTTTCCTGATTAA
>JAGHUZ010000264.1 GCA_018064575.1 Candidatus Minthomonas equi | reverse complement strand
AGTTTATATGATAATAAAGAATTATTTGATATTCAAAGTTATAGTGAAGACTATTTAACTTCCGATTCAAAAGTTCAACCTGCTGGTTCTGAATCTCAAGAGTCGGTTCAAAACGGGGCCACCACTCCCCTTTCATCTGAATCGGTAACTAAGGAACGCAAACCAATAAAAGTCATCGTTTATTTTTCGGATGGTACATATTCAGAATTTTCTCCTTTTTCCGTATCTTCGCAGAGAAAATAACAAGAGGAAAATATGTACCGGCTCATAAGCAAAATTCTTTTCAGGTTCTCTCCTGAACGTATCCATAATATGACGATGAAGATCCTGCGGATAGTGTCGTTCATGCCCTTGGGAAACAAGGTATTGGAATGGCTCTATTCATTTAATAATCCAAGTCTTGAACGTGAGATATTTGGACTGAAGTTCAAGAATCCCGTGGGCTTTGCCGCAGGGTTCGATAAGAATGGGGATTATTATAATACAATAGCGGCACTCGGGTTCGGTTTTATGGAAATCGGGTCACTCACCCCTGAACCTCAGCCGGGAAATCCGAAACCCCGCATTTTCCGTCTGATACAGGATAAGGCCATCATCAATAGGATGGGAATTAACAACAAGGGTGTCAAATATGCTGTAGGGAAACTCCAGAAATGTCCTCCAAAACTGATTTTAGGGGGCAATATAGCCAAGAATACCACTACTCCGAACGATGATGCCGCCAAGGATTATGAGAAGGCCTTCTCGCTTCTGTATGATTATGTGGATTATTTCGTAATAAATGTTTCCTGTCCTAATGTGAAAGACCTTACAAGTCTTCAGAACATAGAGTCCACTGCTGAAATCATCGACCATATACTTGAACTCAGGCGTTATTATGATGATTACAGACCTATTCTGATAAAAGTTTCCCCTGATATTTCCACTGAACACCTGGACAGCCTGCTCGATTTGATTATGATTTCCGGGATTGACGGAATCGTGGCCACAAATACGACACGCAGCAGGGAGAATCTGGTAACATATAGGGGAACAGTGGATGACATCGGAAACGGAGGATTGAGCGGAGCTCCCCTATTCCGAAAAAGCATAGAGATGGTTCGGCATATTCACGCATATACAAAAGGCATTCTTCCCATTATCGGTGTCGGTGGAATAATGACTCCCTCTCAGGCTAAGGAAATGCTTGATGCCGGAGCTTCTCTCATTCAAATCTATACCGGGTACATTTATAACGGTCCAGGATTTGTCAAGAGAATATTGAAAATGCTCTCAGGGGACGGGAATGCCAATAATTCTAAAACGAATTCAAGTAAAATATCTTAATTTATTATGATACAGGCTGCTATATGTACTATAGGGGATGAGATTCTGATAGGCCAGATAGTAGATACCAACTCCTCTCACATCGCAAAAATGCTTAATTCCATAGGGATAAGGGTGGCGCATATGTGTTCCGTTTCCGATGGAAAAACAGACATTAAGGACTCGCTGGACAGGCTGCTCCGTGAATATGATATCGTAATCGTCACAGGCGGATTGGGGCCTACCAAGGATGACATTACCAAAATGGCTTTGGCGGAACTTTATGGCAGTCACGGGTATTATCATCATCAGCAGCAATGGGAGATAGTTAAAACGATTCTGACAAGTCGCGGAATAGAACTTTTCGACACTTATTATGCT
>JAGHUZ010000212.1 GCA_018064575.1 Candidatus Minthomonas equi | reverse complement strand
GGCACATACAGTTTTATTACAGACTGTCTGTAAGGGGAAGGCTGATTTCCGGGTTCTTGTTTACACCGTAGAACATATTGGAAATTGTATATTTCAGTTCCTGATTCTTCTTGAAACCTACTTTGATGGAAGAAAACGGGGGAAGCAGTATGTTTACTGAAGTCGAGGGACCGTTGAGCAGGTAGGGGAAGGAACTTTTGTTGGTGATGAGTATGTTTCCGTCTCCATTTTCATTGACATAAATTTTCTTGATATCTATCGACGCCAGGAAGAGTTTCCCGAGCATTTCCCTGCTTCCGGAGAGTGTGCCGCAGCCGTAGGCAATGGTTCTTTGTGCGAGGAGTGCTTCCTTTATGGCGGGCAGGGTGCATTCTTCGGCGAACACGATGGTCATATTGCGGAAATATCCGGAGCGGAGATAAAAATCGTGAATGGTCGCGTGTATGTCACTGTTTCCTGCGATGTAGCAGTGATTGTTGAGGGCGTCTTCGATGTGCTGGGGGTAGAATTCTTCGCCGTTGAACGTCTCGATACCGTCGATCAAACCTTCTGCGAGGGCTTGTTTGGCCGGTTCGGTGAAATTGGCGTCATTTCTGGCCCAGCCGGGATGGTTGAACTGAATGACAGATTCCTGAGCTTTTGCATTGCGGATGGCGATAAGGGGGTCGTCATCGTGTATTTTGTTGTTATCCGTCGTGAAAAGGGCGTTGAAATGACCTACTTCGCGTGGATTACGTGTGATTTCGATGCCGGGGATTATCAGGAGACCGTAAGATGCTGCAGCATTTTCCGCCAGTTTGACGGACGTATTGAGGTCGGGCTTATCATTTTTCTTCTTGACACCGAGATATGTCTGCATTTTGGAGTCGCTTGGACGGTATTCGATATGGTCGGTAATGGCCATCGCATCAAGACCGTCGCGCCATCCTTCCTTGACACGGTATTCCGGGGAACAGTCACCGTCGGAAAAGAAAGTGTGGACGTGAAGGTCGGTCTTGACAGCTTTATATCCGTCAATGTCAGGGATGATGATTTCGGTGCGTGACAGGTCACGTATGGCTCTGAAAAGGTCCGGATTTTCCTTAGCCTGTTCTTTTGTCTGTGCTGAAATGCCGGTACAAATGAGTGCGGCAGCGATGAAGGTAATGGTCTTTTTCATTATTGTAGATTTTGTTTTATGGTTCTTACTCAACCCCTCCGCCCAGGGAGATATACAGGGATATAAGTCCTATGACTCCCGAATAGATGTTGGAGGCTTCGGAAAGTTGGGCGTTCAGGAGATTGTTCTGTGCGACGAGAACCTCGATATACGAGGCTTTGCCGTTTCTCATCAGTTCCCGTGTGGCGGCGTAGGATTCATCGAGGATGGCTACCTGGGATTTATACAGGGCATCTTTCTCTTCTGCAAGTTGACAGGCCCTCAAATTCCTGTTAACTTCGTTTCCGGCAGTGAGGACGGTCCGCGAATAGGCTTTGGATGCTTCTTCCTGCTGGAGCTGGCTGATTTTATAATTAGTCTTTAAGCGACCTCTGGCAAATATAGGCTGTGTGAGAGAGCCCACTGTACCGGCGATGAGTTCGGCTGGATTACTGATGGATACCCCCTGTGAAACCCACCCGCCCATACCGGACAGAGACAGGGAAGGAAACATTGCGGAGAGCGCCTGCCTGCTAAGGTAATATGCGGCTTCAACGGATTTGCCTGCCGCACGCACATCGGGTCTTTTCTCCAGCATCCGGGCAGGAATACCGGCCTTGAGAGATGCGGGAAGGGTGAATGCCGCCCATTCTCCTCTGTGGATGGGTCTTGGTGTCCAGTCGAGAAGCAGACAAATGGAATACTCCACATTCTTTATTTCGTTGAGGATGTCGGCCTTTCGAATCTTCACTTCGATGAGGGAAGATTCCATCTGGCTCACTGAGGTGGAATAACATTTCCCGTTTTCCATCAGGGCTTTCTGTGTCTGCAAAACACTATTCCATACGGATTCCGTGGTTTCTATTATCTGATACTGTCTGTCGAGCAGAAGCAATTGGCAATAAGCGTCAGATACTGATGCGATGAGGCGGGACTGCACCCCTTTTTCCTCATCAAGAGATAGTTCCGCGCGGGCCTGTGCTTCACGTTTTCTGTTTATGATGCTGCCAAGACCCTGATTGTCCCAGGAAATGGATAGAGGAATCCGGTAGGAAGAGGCATCGCTGTCGTAGGAGATGGAGGGATTGAATGCCAGAGAGGGGAGGAATCCCAGTTTGGAACCCAATAGTGCCGCTTCCGCCTCCTGTACTTTGAGTCTCGCTACGGCAAGGTCAGTGTTTCGCACGAGTGCCGTATCTATCAAGGCCCGGAGTTCGGGGCTCTGGAAGAATTCTTTCCAAGGGATGTCGGCGATGGAAGCGTCTTGAGCGCACGCATTGACCTCACTGCCGGTCAACCCTTCTGGAGGAGCGGCATTACCGGAGTATTTTCCATAGATGGAGCAGCCCGTCAGAAGGGCGGACAAAATAAAGGTAAAAAATATATTTGTGCTTTTCATTGTTATTCCTCCGTTATTTCAGTCTTCTGATATTTATCGTGCAATGTCTGGAAAATCATATAGAAGACAGGTACTACGAACATTATCGCCACGATACCGACTGACATTCCACCTACGACACCGATGGAGAGAGAACGGTTTCCATTGGCACCGGCGCCACCTTCTACTATAAGGGGAATCATACCCACTATCATCGTGGCTACGGTCATTATAATCGGGCGCAGACGGTCTTTACAAGCACCAAGAGCGGCTTCCAGTACAGGAATTCCCTGTTTGTGCTTGTCTACGGCGAACTCTGTAATCAGGATTGCAGTCTTGGCGAGAAGACCGATAAGCATAATCACACCGGTCTGGAGGTAGATATTGTTGTCGAATCCCACCAATGCGGAGAAGAGGTATGAACCCATCAGACCGAACGGAACGGACAGCAGTACTGCCAGAGGAATGAACCAGGACTCATACAGACATCCCAGAATCAGGTATATGAGGATAACGCAGATAAGGTAGATGAGAACGGTCGTATTACTCTTTGCATTTGCCTCAAGTTCACGGGACATTCCCCCGTATTCATAGCCGTAACCGGAAGGGAGACACTGCTGTGCGACTTCTGCTATGGCATTCTGGGCGTCACCCTGGGAGAAACCGGGATTGGGAAGTACCTGGCAGCCGATACTCTGAAAAAGATTGAAGCGCTTCATGCTGGCTGACCCTACCGCTGGTTTGAGAGATACGAATTGGGAGATGGGGGCCATCTTGTCTTTCACCTTGATATAAATATTGGACAGTGATGAAGGGTCAAGTCTGTATTGGGGTGCAGCGGCTGCCATAACGCGGTAAACCTTGCCATACTGGTTGTAATTGCCGGCAAAGGCTCCGCCGCAATAGGCTCCGAGTACATTGAGAACCTCGGACGGGGCCACTCCAGCCCTGTCACACTGCACGGCATCGACATCTATCTTGTATTTTGGATAGCTTTCCGAATAGGTGGACATAGCCATCATTATCTCAGGACGGGCCTGCAAATTTGCCAGGAATGTGTTGACGATATCATTGAACTGCGTCATATCCCCGCCCTGAAGGTCTTCCATCAGGAGCTCGATACAGGTGGAGTTTCCGTATCCGGGAATTTGTGGCATCTGGAAAGGTATTATAACTGCATCTTTTATGTCTTCACAGGCCAGAGAAAAATGCCACATTACGGCATCTATGCTGTGCATCATCCCTTTACGGTCATCCCAGTTCTTGAGTCTGGCGATAATGGTGCCGAAGTTTGAACCGTTACCGGAAATCAGTCCGAATCCGGATATGGTCGTATAACTTTCCAGCTCCGGAATATCTTTGAGCTTGGATTCTACAGTGGTGATAATCTGTTCCGTTTCCTTGAGGGTGGATCCGGCCGGGGCGGAAATATCCACCAGCATAACGCCCTGGTCCTCCTGTGGTACGAGACCGGCCGGAAGGGATTTCATCAGGAATACCATAAGAATGACGGAAAGTGTCAGGATTATCCAGGATACGGCAGGCCTTTTCACGAAACGTGAGACGGCTGATATATATTTTTTGTAGATGGCATTGTATGAAGCTTCGTATGCTTTTTTGGTGTAGTAGTTCAGGTCTTTTCTTCCCTGCGATTCTTTCGGGGGTCTCATCAGAATCGCGCAGAGTGCCGGGCACAGTGTTAGTGCACTGATGCAGGAAAGTCCCACGGATGAGGCTATCGTAACGCCGAACTGGGTGAAGAATGTGCCCGAAGTCCCCGGCATAAAGGTTACAGGGATGAACACGGCCATAAATACCAGAGTACAGCTGAATACTGCAGTCGATACTTCGCCGAGCGCATCTCTGGTGGCTTTGTGGGAGTTGGGTGAGCCGGCTTCCAGTTTGGCCATAACCGCTTCCACTACGACGATGGAGTCATCCACCACGGTTCCGATGGCCAGAACCAGTGCGAACAGGGTTAATATATTCAGCGAAAATCCTGCCAGTTTCACCACGGCGAATGTACCCAGAAGCGAGACGCAAATCGATATGGAAGGTATAAGGGTGGCCTTGAAATCCTGGAGGAAGAAATATACTACCAGTATCACGAGGAGGATGGCTATGATGAGTGTTTCCACCACATTGTGCATAGCAGCGTGGAGAAAGTCATTCGATGTAAGCAGAGTCGAGAATTTCAGTCCGGGAGGCAATTGTTTTTCCATACTCTTGTAGAGTGCATCGAGGTCGTCATTGACTTTGGATGCATTGGCTCCTGCTGCCTGGTAAATCATAAAAGCGACACCGGGACTGTTATTGACATTGGAGGACATCGAATAGGAAAGGGCTCCCAGTTCGACGTCGGCGACATCACTCAAATGGAGGATGTGGCCGCCTTCATCGGTTTTGACGATAATGTCCTCAAACTCTTCGATGGAGCGCAGACGACCCTTGTATTCCATCGTGTACTGGAGAGCATTGGCTGACTGCTCACCGAGTGAGCCGGCGGCGGCCACTACGTTCTGGGTTCCCACAGCCGAGAGTATGTCCCCGGGTACCAGTCCGTACTGTCCCATTACGTCAGGTTTCATCCAGATTCGAAGGGAATAGGTGTTGCCGAGACTGGATACGCTTCCGACTCCGTTCACACGCATTATGCGGGGCTTGATATTGATGTCTATATAATTGGAAATGAATTCGTTGTCGAACTTTCCGTCAGGACTGTAAAGTGAAGAAATCTGTAGTATGCTGTTCTGTCTTTTCTCTACGGTGACACCGTACTGTATAACTTCGGCGGGAAGTTGGCTCAATGCCTTGGATACCCTGTTCTGCACGTTGACGGCCGCCATATCGGGGTCCGTTCCCTGATTGAAGAATACGGTGATTTCGGCTGAACCGTTGGATGATGCATTACTTGAGATGTAAGTCATATCCTGCACACCGTTGATGGACTCCTCCAGAGGCATTATGACGGAATTCATAATGGAGGATGCATCTGCTCCGGTGTATGTGGTGTACACATATATCGTTGGTGGGGCGATGTCGGGATACTGCTCTACGGGCAGAGTTTTCAAACAGATGAAGCCGGCAAGGGAAATCAGAATGGAGATGGTACAAGCCATCACCTTGCGGCTGATGAATATATTGCCTTTTGCCATACTTTACTGTTTATTGTCTTTTGCTGATTCTTCTTCCGGGAAAATGACTTGCTGGCCATCATATACGTTGGCCGCACCTTTGGCGACGATGATATCTCCGGCTTTTACACCTGAAAGGAGTGCCACGTCCCGACCATTGCCTATTTCGGCGAAGTCCACTATGACGCTCCCGGCACAGTTGTCGCTGACCTTGTAAACAAATGCTTTGTCCTGAATGCGGACAAGGGATGACAGCGGTGCCACGAGTACATCATCGTATGAAGTCATTATGCGCACATCGCCCTGGATACCGGAAAACAGGAAACCGTCCGGGTTCGGAAAGAACGCCTCAAGGGTAAGAGAACCGGTAGTTTTATTTACTACTCCGGAAATATTGACAATTTTTCCTTTGTGGGCATATTCGGCTCCGTCCTTGAGAATAAGGGTCACCTCCGGCAGACCGGCGATGAGGGAATCCACTGAACCGGATTCCTCTACCAGTTCCTTGAGAAGATTCTCGGCGATGGAGAAGGATGCCTTCATCTCGGTATTCCCGGATATTATGGTAAGTAGCGTCATTTCGGAAACTTGGTCTCCGGGATTATTGTTTATATCACCGATGACTCCGTTTACAGGAGATGTAATCGTGCAGAATTCCAGATTGAGTTTCGCATTTTCAACAGCTGCTTTCGCCTGTTCTACAGCCGCCTGTGCGCGGTTATAGTCATTGCGGGAAGTGTTCAGCATATAATCGCTGACGATTTTCTTCTCGTAAAGGTTCCTGTTGCTTTCGTATTCGAGTTCAGCGCTGCTGCACTGTGCCTGTGCCGCGGCCAAATCTGCCTGTGCTGCGGTCAGCATCTGGCTGGCCTTGCGGTTATCGATGACAAACAGTTTGTCGCCTTTTTTTACTTTCTGCCCTGGAACGACGCAGACAGTCATCAACTGGCCGCTTGTCTGAGGCATAATGCTTACGTCATTCCGTCCGGAGACGGCGGCGCTGAAATCATATGGAATTTCAAGGTGGGAGGGACTGAGGGTCAGTGTTTCAAAGGAAGTGTGTTTTTCAGCGGGCACTTGTTGACACGATACTGCGGTGAGTATTGTAAGTGACAATGTGGCGAAGTTTGGAATTCTGAATTTCATAAATGGATACTGATTATTTTTAAAAGATGTGTAATTTGCGTCATTGGAAACGTTTCAGGTCTTGGAGCTGAAGCTCCGCAATAACCTCCTTGAATTTCTTTTCATCCCTGGGGCATACGAGCAGAACATTCTCGGTATCGATGACCATATAATTTTTCAAACCCTTGACGACAACGAGTTTGTCAGGAGTTTGTGAGAGTGCTATGCTTTCTGTAGTCTCGGAAAGCATAGCTTCATCGGTTCTGATAAGATTTCCTGCACTGTCCTTGTCTGAGGAATGGATGTAGAGAGATTCCCAGGTTCCGAGGTCAGACCAGGGAAAACTGGCTTTTACTACCCAGGCTTGTTCAGTTTTCTCCATTATTCCGTAGTCGATGGAAATTCTTTCACTTCCTTCGTATGCATTGTCGACCGCCGCCTGCTCCGATTCGGTATCATAGATGCCGTGGCAGGAGTCGAAAGCTTCGTAGATTCCCGGAAGCCATTTTTCCAATGCCCGGCAGATGGTTTTCACGGGCCAGATGAAAATCCCGGAATTCCAGAGGAACTCACCGCTTTCGATGAAAACAGTGGCCAGATTCCTGTCGGGTTTTTCTGTAAATGTCTTGATTTTGAATCCGGAATGTCCACCTGCGTTCACTTCCATTTTCCTGTTGTACTGAATATACCCGTAACCTGTTTCGGGACGTGTGGGAGGTACTCCTATGGTGTACATTTCATCTCTTCCATCGAGGTATGTCATAACTGAATTTATCAGTTCGGTGAAATTCTCCACGTTCCCGATGTAGTGGTCTGCGGGAGTGACGACCATTACGGCATCAGGATTACGCTTTCTGATTTTCATAGAGGCATACGCTATGCAGGGTGCTGTGTTTCTGCGGTATTTTTCCAGCAGGATATTGTTTTTCGGAAGCTGCGGGAGCTGCTCCTGTACGAGGTCATTATATGCTTCCGAGGTGACTATGAGTATGTTTTCGACCGGAATGATACAAGCGAAACGGTCGAATGTCTGCTGCAGGAAACTTCTTCCGGTTCCTAATATATCCAGAAACTGTTTGGGCCTGTCATTCCTGCTCATAGGCCAGAAACGGCTTCCGACTCCACCGGCCATTATTACGCAATAATGATTTTCTTTCATTTTACTTTATGGTATTATCTCTTTTTATGTCAGTCAAATACTGTGAATGCATCCGGGATGTACCTTACCTCCGGAGTATTCCCGTTGAAGATTACGGAAACTACGTCAAAATGGGTATCGGCATTTATTCCGTGTCCTGAGACGAATGCGGATGCCGCATTTTTCAGAAACTGTCTCTTTCTGGCAGTTACATTCGTCTCGGGAGCGACCATTATCGG
>JAGHUZ010000177.1 GCA_018064575.1 Candidatus Minthomonas equi | reverse complement strand
GAATTTGCACGCATCACAGGAACCGTGCAGAATGAAGACCGTGGTCATCGATCCCGGGCACGGAGGTAAGGACCCAGGGTGTATGCGTAACGGCATTATGGAAAAAAACATCGTTCTGTCGGTCGCCTTGAAATTGGGCAAGATGATACAGGACAGTCTCCCCGATTTGAAAGTCATATACACCCGCAGCTCGGACAAATTCGTTTCCCTTCAGGACAGGGCAGCCCTGGCCAACCGTAACCACGCAGACTTGTTCATTTCTATTCACGTCAATGCCACAAAATCCAGCCAGCCCAGGGGTTCGGAAACTTTCTGTATGGGTTTGAATATGTCTGCGGACAATATGGAAGTTTGCCAGCAGGAAAATAGCGTAATCACCTTGGAGGATGACTACACTTCGAAATACGAAGGATTCGACCCGAAGAGTCCGGAATCCTACATAATCTTCTCACTCCTCCAGAATTCCAACCTGGAACAGAGTCTGAAATTTGCTGAAAACGTCCAGAATCTTCAAACGTCAGGTCCCATTAAATATAACCGTGGAGTCAAACAGGCAGGATTCGTCGTTCTGTGGAAATGTTCATCCCCCGCAATACTTACCGAACTCGGTTTTCTGACAAACGATTCGGATTACAGGATTCTTTCCGACAGCCGCCGGCACAGATCTCTGGCCCATAACCTGTTCAAAGCCGTCAAACTATACAAGAATTCACTTGAACACTCCGATAATGCACCGGAAGCGAATACCGGAAACATTCTCAAGAAGAAGCCATCATCACCACAGTACACTATCCAGGTGCTCTCATCTAAAAAGCATATGGAAACAGATGACCCCCAGCTCAAAGGCTTGGATTGTTATGTCCTGAAAATAGGAGACTTAAACAAATATGTCACCGGCAGATACTTTTCCAAAGATGAGGCTCAAAAAGATTTGCCGCGTATCCGGAAAAAATTCAAAGATGCGTTCGTCATTCCCATTCCGGATTAAAACAAATACTCACCCCATTTCATCACGCACTTTATATCATTATGAAGATAACAAAAGAGTTTAAAACAGGTATATTTGTCATCGTGACGATACTGGCAGTAATCCTTACCGTCAATTATCTCAGGGGAAACGGTTTCCTTCAGAAAAATCAAACATTCTTTACGACCTATTCCGATGTACAGGGTCTTAACCCCGCTACGCCCGTTTACATAAACGGGTTCAAGGCCGGTTCCGTCACATCCATTACCTTCGATAAAAATGCCAAAGTGTTCAAGCTTAAAATAAGCGTTTCCAAAGATTTCGACATTCCCGATGATTCCAGAACGGAGATTTTCAGTTCCGATATTCTCGGTGGAAAAGCCATCAGAATAATCTGCGGCACTTCGGCATCCACGGCTCTTTCGGGGGACGAATTGCCTGGATTCGTCTGCGCCGACCCTCTTTCCAGTGTGATGGGAGGACTACCTTCTGTCTTGGAAAAATTCGACACACTGGTCGCCAAACTTCACATTACAGTCGATAATCTGAACGACATACTTGACCGGACCAACAGAGATAACATTTCTTCCTTAATCAAGCACCTTAAAGAAAGTTCCGAACGCATCGAGTCCATCACAAGCCATATCGATGAGAAATCCCCGGAAATATCAGAATTCATCACGAATCTCAATAATCTGTCAAAATCGCTGCAGGAATCTGCCATAAAACTTGACAGCACACTTGCCAACACAAGAGACATAAGCGCACAATTGAACGAAGCCGGACTGAAAGAACTCATCGGCAATATCAACTCCGCTGTCGTCAAGATTCAGGACCCCTCCGGTTCATTGGGACAACTGATGGTTTCCGACTCTCTCCACAATTCCTTAACCACTCTTGTAAGGGATATTGACACTCTCGTCAATAAGATAAAAGAGAACCCGAAAAAAAATCTCAAAATTTCAGTTTTCTGATTTTTTTCATCATAACAAATCCCATTATTTTTCCAAATTTTCATAAGCAAAAAAAAATCTTTTTTTCGACTTAAAAAAAATCATACTGAATTTTAGGCACTTGCGTTTTTATTGAAAATTTTTTCAAAAATAAATTTTTCATATCTGATTCTTTTACTCACTTTTGTAGGGAGGCAGGTATGCGTCAGCTCGCCTGCCTTTATTCACCAAATAACTGATTATTAACGATATGGCCAGAATCAAAGAATGGGATGACTGTTTGTCGGTGCTGAAGGACAACCTCACCGAAAGACAGTATGATACGTGGTTCAAGCCTATCGTGCCCGTCAGTTTGGAAGGTGACGTTCTGACATTGGAAGTAGCTTCTGAATTTTTCAGGGAATATAT
>JAGHUZ010000285.1 GCA_018064575.1 Candidatus Minthomonas equi | reverse complement strand
ATGGAGAAAGGATACAGAACCGGAATCTTCCTACCATTCTGATTTACGGCCACTATGACGTACAGCCTGAGGGGGATGTCAAATTATGGAATACCGACCCTTACGAGCCGGTAATCAAAGACGGCGCCATCTGGGGACGTGGCGCCAATGATGACAAGGGTCAGACATTTATGCACATCAAAGCCTTCGAATACCTTGTCAGAACTGGAAAAATAGGACATAACATAAAATTTCTGTTTGAAGGAGAAGAGGAAATCGGCCCCCCCAGCCTTACGGAATGGGTCAGTTCGCATACGGAACTTCTATCCTGCGACCTGATGCTTGTTTCCGATACCACGATGATTTCAGAAAAAGTACCCAGCATAAATTGCGGTATGCGCGGTCTTACGTATATGATGATCGACATAAAAGGTCCTTCCAAAGATGTTCATTCAGGGCATTTCGGAGGTGCCATCGTAAATCCCGTCAACGCATTGTGTTCTATGATATCATCACTTATCGACAAGGATGGATGTATAACCATAGACGGTTTTTATGACGACGTAGTGGAACTGTCCACCTCGGACAGAGCCCTTTTATCGAAGGCGCCATTCGACCAGCAGGAGTACAATGATTCCCTGGGAATCAAAGATGTAGCGGGAGAAAAAGGATACACTACCCTTGAGCGTTCATCCATCCGCCCCTGCCTCGATGTAAACGGAATCTGGGGAGGCTTTACCGGAGACGGTTCGATGACCATCATACCTTCCGAAGCCCACGCCAAGATATCTATGAGGCTAGTACCGAATCAGGATTCAGCGAAGATAGCAGAATTGTTCACCAGACACATCAGGAGAATAGTTCCGAAGGGTGTGGAAGTTACGGTAAAATCAAGCCACGGTGGCAATGGTTTTCTCATTCCCATTTCCTCGCCGGCATATCAGGCCGCTTCGAAAGCCATCGCTGAAGTATATGGAGTCGAACCCGTCCCCGCCAGAGGTGGCGGTTCCATCGCCATTCTGGCAGATATGCAGAAACTGCTGGGCGCCGACCCGCTGCTGATGGGATTTGGACTTGAAAGGGACTGCATTCATTCTCCGAATGAAAGTTATCTGCTTTCGCAATGGGAAAAAGGTATGGAATCCATAGCCCTTTTCTACGAATACTTCAAAGGCTGAACAGTTTCAGCCGATTACTCGACATACAGCAGAAGTCCCTTCAGATATTCTCCTTCAGGGTGATATATATTGACGGGATGGTCTGCCGGCTGGGTGAGTCTGCGTAGAATCCTGACGTTCCTACCGGTCGCGGCAGCCGCCGAAAACACTGTCAGATAAAACATATTCCTATCTACGACTTGAGAACAGCTGTAGGTAAAAAGATACCCGCCGCGGGCTATCTTGGATATGGCCGCTTCATTAAGACGACGATATGCCCGAAGGGCATTGTTCAGGGCTCCCCTATGCTTGGCAAATGCCGGCGGGTCGACTATCATCATATCGAATACCCCTTTTTCGACACCATAAAGATAATCGATGGCATCATCGCACACAGAAATATGATTCACCTCCGAAGCATTGAAATTCGCATCTACGTTTCTTTCGAGCATTTCGATGGCTGATTTAGAAGAATCCACAGAGACCACCCGCTCCGCTCCGCACGAAAGGGCATATATGGAAAAACCTCCCGTATAACAGAACAGATTCAACACATTCCTGCCCTTTGAATACTCTCCGACAAGAAAGCGGTTATCGCGCTGGTCAAGGAAAAAGCCCGTTTTCTGTCCTTCCTTCCAGTTGACCGTAAACTTATGCCCGTTCTCCAGAACCAGGCTTTCATCGGAATATGAGCCCAAAAGATAACCGTCATTCAAATCCAATCCGGCTTTATGCGGTGCAGTCCCGGCACTTTTGTCATACACTGCCTTCAATGCATTCCCATACACTTTTTCAAGAGCCGAAGCTATCTCCCCTCTGGAAAGGAACATTCCCACTGAGTGAGCCTGAATAACAGCTACTTCACCGTATATGTCAATAATCAGACCAGGGAGTCCGTCACCTTCACCGTGTACCAGACGATAACAGGTGGTGTTTTTCATAGCCAGAGACTCACGCATACAACGGGCAGCTACGATACGGTCAAACCAGAACTCGCCTTCAGGAAGAACAGATTCATCGAATGAAAGTATCCGCACAGAAATGGAGCCTTCCTGATAGTGACCGTAGGCGAGAAAATCACCTTCGCGGGAAACGACTCTGACGATATCACCCTCTTTTATGGAATCGTCCGCTACGGCTACGGCTCCCGAAAAAATCCAGGGATGAAAACGACGGACCGACTCATCTCTTCCTTTCTTTAACTTGATTTCCTTAATCATCGATTTGCATCAGTTTGACATACATTTCCCGGCATATCCAGGCATCTATGGCCGCATATTTGAGCTGGGCCCCTGAAAGTTGCGGCGCTTCCCAGTTGGAAAGCTGCTGCGATTTCGACACGCGCTTGCCCATAATGATGGCTGAAAGTTTCTTTACACTTTTTTCCTTAATTCCGAATGTTTCCACCAAAGTCTGAAGATCGACGAATCCACGCGCGGGAAACTTTGCATATTCCTGAAGTCCGCGAATATCATCATTGACTGCAGCACCGATTTTCAAAATGGAGGAATCTGACATCAAACGTGCCAGAGCGGCAGGAACTCCGAGATAATGAAGTCTGAAAAGATAAGATTTATCGTGTCCTGAAAGTTGGAGCAGAGCCACTTTCCTTCTTGGCTGATTCGGAAGGAAACAAGGCTTGGTTTCAGTATCAAAACCTATGATTTTCTGCGACGAAAGGTACTCCATAGCCTCCGCAAAGGATTCATCTTTTTTCCTGATAACTTCAATCGGTCCCTGAAAATCCACAAAATCAAGATGATTCAACTCTTCAGCCGATATGCTTTCCGGATATAGCATTGGATATATGATTTAGAATAATTTCTTTTTAATTTGATATGATGTTTCGGTGAAAAGAGTATCTGCCGGAGAAAACTCATCCACAGAAATGTATCTGAATGAAAATGGAATCACTTTTTCTCCCGAAAATTCAAGTCCCGGTTCTCGTCCCAACTTGAAAGAATCAGTAAAAGTTCCTTTCAGTGTATCGATTTCTGCCGGTTCAAGAGATGGTGAAGGTATAGTAATGAAGGAATTGACGTCCGTCCTGCTGGTATTCAGGGACAATTCCCTGTTCCGGCGCAAAAGACGATAACACTCTTTGACCAGACATTCTACAGGGTCTATAAAAACGACATCGGGAGAGATACTGTTCCTATACAGATATTGACCGTCACGACTGAAATCATACAGTTCCGACACGACTGTCTTCAATGTATCGAGAAGCAGCGAACTGCTGATATCCCCGAGGATTACAGACTTAATCGGTATTCTGCTGCCGCTTCGCCTGTGCTTCTCTATGAGGGTCACCAGATGGAATCTGGCATAGTTTCCGGGGGAATTCAACTGTATGTCACCGTAGCCCTTTGACGTTTTGGAAAAAAGGAGCGCATTTCCCGAAGTCTGGAAGCCAAATCTATCCATCATATTGACATCAATATCTTCGTCTCCGAATCCCAATGACGATCCAGCGTAAGATTCCCGTATTACTGCGGCTGAAGGCAATATGAATTCCGCCTTCCCCTCTATGGCCCCTTCCAATCCATAGGAAACCTGATTGAAAATCTGTACCCTGTCCTTAAACCCGGAACCGAAGAATGCATTTCGGAGGGTTTCCTCATACTTTCCGGTCTGAGATTGTTCGGTAGAGGACAGGATTCCTACAGCGAAAGCGTTGCCGGGCTCCGATGACGCTACGACAGTCTTGACTCCTGAAGAAATGACATTCAGAGATTCCACCCCTGTCCTGCTCAAGCGCAGAAGGGAATCCAAATCCCCCTGAGCATAAAGACAAGGCAAATCCGAAACATTGACCAGCACCTTGACTCTGTCCTTAATTCCGGTGGGAAGGATATCTTCCGGAATGATAAAATAATCGTCATCCATCAGATGAAGGGCATTCCTGACAGTAATATCCCGGAGAATGTCTATGGATTCAGCATTCAGGTAAAAATTTCCGTATGGACTGTTGGCATAATCCAGCAGCACATTGAACTTTTCTCCCGCAAAATCCCTGATACCGTCAGGAGATTCATCTCCTGTAATATTGTCAAAATAATCTGCGGTCAGGAATTTCTCCAGAACGATGTATTCTTCGACCCTTGAAATCATTATTCCGATAGGAAGTTTCGACTTATCCCGGGGATATGTATCAAAGTTTCCGAACCAGACGGATGTGGTATCAAAAAGCGCTTTTGACGATATGGGTATCAGTTCATAATCCGGTTGTTGCTTTCTACAAGCTGAAAAAAGAGCGCAGAACAGACAGATAAACAGGATATTTTTGGACAGATATTGCATAATCAATTATATAAGAATTCTCCGTATTGACTGCAAATCACCACTTCGCTGCGCTGAGCCGCTTCCACCCTTCCGGCGATTATGGCAGGCACGCCATACGATTCCGATATCCGTATGATTTTTCCAGCCATATGCTCAGGCACGTAAAATTCCATTCTGTGCCCGCAGTTGAAAACTTTATACATTTCCTTCCACTGTGTGCCGGATTCCTGTTGAATGACACGGAATAAAGGAGGTACAGGGAAAAGATTATCCTTTATTACCCTGAGACCGTCTATAAAATGAAGGACTTTCGTCTGTGCACCTCCCGAACAGTGAACCATACCGTGAATATCGGCTCTATATGCTCTCAATATATCTTTTACTATGGGAGCATACGTTCTAGTAGGAGAAAGCACCAGTTTGCCGTAAGTAAGGCCGGTTTCCGGTTCGATATCACTAAGTTTCCTAGTCCCGGAGAACACCAGTTCCTCCGGCAGTGAATGATCATATGTTTCAGGATATTTCTGAGCCGTCTCGTGACAGAACACATCGTGACGGGCGGATGTAAGACCGTTGGAGCCCATCCCTCCGTTATATTCGTCCTCATATTTCGCCTGCCCGAAAGAAGCCAGGGCGACTATCACGTCACCTTCCCGAATCCTGGCATTATCGATGATTTCATCCCTTCGGATTCGGGCACAAACCGTACTGTCAACTATGACAGTACGCACAAGATCCCCCACATCTGCCGTTTCCCCTCCCGTAAGAATCATCTCAATACCATAAGTTTTCATCTTCTCGACAAAGGATGACGAGCCTTCTATCAAGGCTGAAATCACAGACCCCGGAATGAGATTTTTGTTTCTTCCTATAGTGGATGAAATGAGTATATTATCAGTGATTCCGACACACAGCAGGTCATCCGTGTTCATCACTATGGCATCCTGCGATATTCCTTTCCATACACTCATATCCCCCGTTTCACGCCAATAGGCATAAGCCAGAGAAGATTTGGTCCCTGCCCCGTCGGCATGCATAACAGTACAATACTGAGGGTCAGATGCCATAAAATCGGGAACCACTTTACAGAAAGCCTTGGGGAACAAGCCCTTATCAATGTGTTTAATAGCTTCGTGGACATCCTCTTTCGATGAAGAAACGCCACGCATCATATATCGTTTTTCAACAGGTATCATATTTTCAAAATATAACGCTTCTGCAAAAATAACTCAAAATATCCATTATCATCAAATTATTTCATACACACGTATTATCATCGTAGACACGATGACCATCAGGACAAGATGCTTCCATATACGCACGAATGAGGAAAGTTCACCGTAATACACAAACAGAAGAGACCACGGTACGGCCAGAATCAGAATTTTGGGACCGTTCGTATCAGCGCTGAACAGCAGAAGGACGGTCATAAAAATCAAGTATGGAAAAATGAAGCCGGACTGTTTCCGCATATTGCTGTTCCTTATGGCATCGAATTTGGACCAGACTATATAAACGGTGCATAAAATGACCGCCCCCATAATGAATGCATACGAAAGACGAACCATAGAAGACACTTTCGGAAACTCGAAATCGACAGCGGAGGACAGCCTATCCGACACAGTTACAGCAAAAGAAGTTCCACCAAAAATGAAATTGAAACTTGAAAGATAGAAAAGGGGTATCAAAATGGAGCCAAAGGTAATGAGAGACAGAGAACTCTTTTGTTCACTCCCTTTGTCAAAGGCGACAAGCAGCCCGGGAATCAATATCCATATCATTTGAGGGACGAACAGAGCCGCTATCGACATCATAAGAGCCCAGATGAAATAATCGGATTTGGAAACATCCTCCCGAATCAGAAATCTCAGGATAAAGCTGACCCCTATCAGGGAAAGGACTGCCACGATATGATATTTGGAAAAAAAGAAAATTCTGAAATCCGAAAGCGAAATGAGCAGATATATGGACGGCAGAGTGAAACGGTCCGAATAAACCACGAATACCGCACGGTTAATGTATGATATCAGCAATGCTGTCCCGATAAGGAACGATAATGACAGAATGCACGACACAGTCGGGTTCATCTGCCACTGCACACACGAAATATCAGGCGGTGCGAACAATGTCAGAAGCACCAGCAAAACTATGGACAGTCCCAGAAGACGTTTACAGGTATTTTGCGACATCCAGTCCTATATCCTGACGATGGAACTCCCCATCGAATTCTATTTTGGAAATTTCATCATAAACCTTCCTGCGTGCGGAAAACAAATCCTTTCCGACACACACAGTGGCCAGCACTCTTCCTCCGGCTGTAACAAGCCGTCCGTCAGCATCCCTGGCTGTACCGGAATGAAACAGAATGACACCTTCAAGTTTTTCCGTACCATTGACGGCAAATCCCTTCTCGTAAGAAAGAGGATACCCCCCGGAAACGGAAATGACCGCCACCGATGTAGAATCGGAAATCTTCAACTTCTCTTTCGAAAGATTACCGGAAGCCGCAGCCACCAGATGGGACAGCAGATCACTTTCTATTCTGGGCATAACCGCTTCTGTCTCCGGATCTCCCATACGTACATTGTATTCTATAACGAAAGGTTCCCCGTCACAGTTCATCAGACCTATGAAAATAAAGCCGCGATAATCTATTCCATCATCTTTCAAGCCTTTGACCGTAGGTATGATGATTCTTTCCTCCACCTTTTTCATAAATGCATCATCAGCGAAGGGCACAGGAGATACCGAACCCATCCCCCCTGTATTCAAACCTTCATCACCGTCCTTAATCCTCTTATAATCCTTCGCTACAGGCAGAATCATATAATGTTCTCCGTCATCGATGATGAAAACCGAACATTCTATACCGGAAAGGAACTGTTCTATGACCACCTTGCTGCCCGCTGAACCGAACTTGCCGGAAAACATCTGCTTCAACTCCGACACAGCTTCATCGTAATCATCTATGATAAGAACACCTTTGCCTGCGGCAAGCCCATCAGCCTTCAACACATAGGGAGGTTTCAGCCCTTTCAGGAACATAGCCGCATCTTCGATTTCTGAAGCCGAAAAAGTGCGGTGCACCGCTGTGGGAATACCGTGGCGGCACATAAATTCCTTGGCAAAATCCTTGCTGCCTTCAAGCCGTGCCCCTTCCCTGTCGGGTCCTACAAACAGCACCTCGGACGTATCTGGGTCTTCAAGGAGAAAATTCTTCAAACCACCTACCAGCGGATCTTCCGGACCTGCGACCACCAGGTCAATTTTCTTTTCAACAATAATATCCCTGATTTTTCCGAAATCGGACACTTTTCCCAGAATACATTCACCGAAGGCCTCCATCCCCGGATTTCCCGGAAAACAATAAAGTGAATCGAGCATAGAACTTTGCGAAAATTTCCAGGCTATGGCATTCTCACGTCCTCCGGAACCAAGCAGGAGAACTTTATACTTTGAATCTGTTGTCATTATGGTAATATTATCGGTTTACATTCAAGATTCATTTCCTTAATGCGTTTTAAGACAATAGGGAGTGTATGCCAAAGATTTTTGGCCGCCTTCTTGGAATCGTGAAAAACGAGGATTTCCCCAGGAGCAAGATGCTTAAGAACGTTTTCAGCACATTTTCTGGCCGGAAGGTTGAAATTATAGTCCCGGCTGATAATGCTCCACATAACACCACGGTATCTGTCCTCGAGTTCGATATACTGCCTTCTCTTGATTTGGGCATAGGGTGGCCTGTATATCTTGGAATGAATCAGTTCGTCTGCTGTATCAAAATCACGGACGTATGAATTCCAATCCATTTTCCACCCGGAGATATGACTGTAGGAGTGATTCCCGACGGAGTGTCCGCGTTTGATTATTTCAGCGAAAAGTTTCGGATAAAGCTCTACGTTTTTTCCCAACACGAAAAAGGTGGCTCTGGCATCATAGCGATCCAACTGGTCAAGAACCCAGGGAGTCATTTCCGGGCACGGCCCGTCATCGAAAGTCAGGAATATGCCATTTTTTTCGTCCGGAAACCTCCAGATGTAAGAAGGATATAACCTCTTTATGAATTCAGGGGGACGTATCAGCATTAAAGATAATCAGATTAAGTTTTCCCAGCGCCTCAAAAACAACTTCCCAAAAACAAACGCAAAAGTAATAGAAAAAATTAACTTTGCGCTTGAATTATTCAAACACTATGAGACACGGATTAATCATCATATTACTTTTGGGTTTCATCACTCTATCCTGCCGGAACACTCCGACGATTCCAAAAGAAACTATGATGGACATTTATTACGATATGTATCTGGC
>JAGHUZ010000002.1 GCA_018064575.1 Candidatus Minthomonas equi | reverse complement strand
GGAAAGAGGTAATAATTACTAATTTTTAAATTAATAAACCTATGTCAGTTAAGATTCGCCTGTCCCGTCATGGCAAGAAGAACCACGCTTTCTTTCACATTGTTGTAACAGATTCACGTTCACCCCGTGACGGACGCTACATCGAGCAGATTGGTACCTACAACCCCAACACAAATCCCGCTTCCATCGTTCTCAATTCAGACAAAGCTCTCTATTGGCTCGGAGTAGGCGCACAGCCTTCTGACACTTGTCGTCGCATTCTCTCTTACGAAGGTGTTCTTCTCAAGAAACATCTTGCAGGAGGTGTGGCCAAGGGTGCTTTTTCAGAAGCTGTAGCCCAGCAGAAATGGGATGCCTGGAAGGCTGAAAGAGATGCCAAGATAGAGGCTAAGAAACAGGGTATCAGCCGCAAGTCAGCTGAAGACCGTCGTGCAGGCCAGGCTGCTGAAGCTAAGGTTAACAGCGAACGCGCCGAAGCCATCGCCAAGAGAAAGGCAGAAGAGGCCGCTGCCGCTGAAGAGGCTCGCAAGGCCGCTGAGGCAGAAGCCGCCGCAGAAGCTGCTGAATCTGAAGCCGCAGAGGCTCCTACAGCTGAAGCTGAAGCTGAAGCTCCCGCCGCTGAGTAATTCACGGCAGAAGTTAGCAAGATGTTAGCTATCGCAAAGGTTTTGAAGTCATACGGTACGGACGGAAGCGTTCTGATTAGTTTCCGTGACGGTATTCCGGGTGATTTCAGTACAGAGAGACCGGTGTTCCTTCATTTTGAAGGACTTCCGGTCCCTTTTTTCCTTACCTCGTTCGTTCCCAAGGGAAATGTCAGGGCGGAAGTCCATTTTGAGGATATCGATTCGCTCAAGGATGCTGAAGAAATCGTCGGTAAGGAACTCTGTGTGGATTATAGTCCGGATGAAGAGTCAGCTGACGCTTCGGACGGAGAACTCTGCGTGGAAGAGCTCGAAGGATTTAAACTTCTGTCAGAGAAGGGTGAAGCCCAGGGGAAAATCATTCAAGTGGATGATTATGCCGGGAATATCGTCCTGACTTTGGAAGACGGGCGTATCCTTCCTTTCCACAATGACCTTTTCGTGGATATGGACGAAGATGCCGCGACTGTCACTCTCGTGATACCGGAGGGACTTTAGAAACTGTTTACTGACCGTTCTTATAGAATTTTCGGTTGATTTTCCCGTTGTAGGTGCGTTTTATTTCATCTACCACTTCATACATAGTCGGAACTTTATAATGGTCGAGTTGCGATTTGATATGGATGGCCAGGCGGTGTTTGTCGAGAGTTCCGTCGCTTACGACCAGAAGTTTCAAAACGGTGCCGATGACGGGGTGGCTGGCGGAGATGCAGATGCAATCCTTGATTCCGGGGTAGGAGGCGGCCGCATTTTCCACTTCAAGCGGATTTACTTTGAACCCTCCGACATTGATGATATCTCCCAGACGTCCGGTAAGATGAATCAATCCATCTTCATCTATATAACCGAGGTCGGACATATGGACTTTCCCGTCAACGATTACTTGCGCGGTGCTCTCAGTGTCATTTACATATCCGCTCATTATGGAGGGACCGGAAACTATCAGGTGTCCTTCTTCCGAGATTTCTACAGAGGCGTTTTTGAATGGTCTGCCGATACATCCTTCCATATATCTTCCGTCATTGAAATTATAGGTGGCCGCGCAACCGATTTCGGTGCCTCCATAGGTGTTGAAAAGTCTTGAATAGGGCAATGCCTTGCTGAGCCTTTCCATATCTGTCTTGGTGATGGGGGCGGCACCGGTTTCGATGAAATCGATTTTCGGAGCGAGTGAGCAGAGTTTTTCATACGAAAACTCCATTAGCAATTTCAAACTTGCAGGGACCATAAAGGTGGCGAATTTTTTGAACGGCAGTTCGAATGCTTTGAAGAATGTGTTCATATCTTTTAACCCGTCAATGATATATACGGTGCCTCCTGCAGACAGTGTGGGGTGAAGTTTGCTGAGGGATGCGATGTGATTCAGGGGGCCGTTTATGATGAACAGCAGTTCTGGGGAGAAGCCCAAGTCAGAAATGAAATTGTCGGCACAGGCCACATAGTAGGTATCAGACAGCATAGTACCCTTTGATTTCCCAGTCGTTCCCGTAGTGTAAAGAGTGTCAGCTATTCCGTCGGGGAAGATGAAAGATGAGACTTCTTCGGTCACCCTTTGGACATTTTCTTCCGCGCTGTGGCACTCCAGCGGTACGGCTATGGCCTTCAGATAGTGGACTGCGCAGTAGGTGACGATGAAATCAATATTCTGGCTCGCACGGAATACGTATGCACGGTGTGGTTCAAGACCTTCGGCTGAAAGTTTTTCCGCACGTTCGAGAATGGCCTTCCAGAGTTCTCCGTATGACCAGCTCTCATCGCCGCAGATGGCGGCCGTTTTTTTTGGAGTCGTTTCCGCATAATGTCTGATTTTGCTTTCCAATGTCATCTTGGAGATAACCAGAGAAGTGACATTGGCTATATTCTTGAAATTTTTAGGAGTCACGTCATTTGAATCAAGAACGATGTCATATTTCTTGGACAGGGCATAGAGAATGGTGGCTATTCCTATGGAGTCCAATTCCGTAAACAGAAAGTCAGAGTCGAAATCGACGGCAGGTAAAAGTTATGATAAAAATGATTTGATAGTTT
>JAGHUZ010000191.1 GCA_018064575.1 Candidatus Minthomonas equi | reverse complement strand
GTTATGTCCTTTATGGAATCCATTCTGATATAGGCATCGGGGTTCTGCTCCGGATGAGAACTTTCGCGCACTATGCTCCGCAGAGTCCAGGCCGCCTCCCCTTCCCAATTGTTGTTTTTAGCCGCTGAAGAAAAACGGATACGCTCCATCGTAAGTTCCACGCCACCGGTAATTACCACCGAATACTCATCGGAAGTGGATTCATCCAATGCAAAGGTCATTTCCGCATCATCCTGCCAATTGGTCTGGGGGAAAGAGGCATCAAGCACCGTCCGCCAGGAGTCGTTTTCCCTGACCAAAACCTCTATACGGGTGTCGAATTCATAGGATTTGCCGTGATTCATCTGTTGGAGAGGATTCAGTGTTATGCTGCGCAATGTCCCGGCCTGCGGTAATCTGAACTTGTATTCCCGTCTTCCCGGACCGGTCGTCCAGCTTTGTCCCTGAGGTATTACATCATATTCGAAAAGGTCCCTTTCCCCTTCAGGAGTGGGGAAAGCCAGTACGAAAAGTTCACGGTAATCGGTTCCCTCCTCTGCGGCCGCTTCGGGGACGGGAAGTTCCAGAGACAGCATACCTTCCTCAGGTGCAGATACGACGGTGCGGGTCCAGCAGAGATTTCTCATAGAATTTTCAGGGCTAATCCAAGGTCCGCCGGCCATTGACCATCCGGGACAGTTCTGCATAGTAAAGCGCAAGCCAAGTCTTCTGGCCTCCGAAGAAGTGAAAGAAACAAGACTGTCCCATTTTTCAGTAAGGCAATAGATATGCTCGCTCTGGCCGGGCCAGTCGCCTCCGAAATTACCTCCGTGAAAAAACTGGATTCCAGAGATACCGGCCTGTGCTATGGCCTCAAGGTCTGCAGTGATTCCCTCCCTTCCGACATTTCCGTCTATGAAGTGAAACCAAGTCTGCGGATAATAGACCTTGTCAGGATGTCGGAAAGTTTCCACATCACGGTCCGAGAATGCTGCTTCCAACTGGCCGCGATCAGGAAGTACCGGAACTATTTCCGGTGAGGATGACAGCAGTGCCGCCAAAAATAAATTAATCACCATATCTTACCATTTGCAAGCCTCATCCATAAGGGAGGCGATTTTTTCATTCGACAGATTTCCGATGCTTCCGATATGGGTATGCCCCAGATCCGATGCCTTGAGCGACGACACGTCACCGCGCGAATAGGAGAAACGGCCTTCATTCACTTCGACACCCACCTCCCTGTATGCCTCGCGGAACGGCTTTCCTGCCAGAGTTCTGAGATTCACTTCTTCCACAGTAAAGAGATACCTGTAGAGAGGATTTTCCAAAATATGCTCATTCACCTCTATGAAGCCTAGCATATAACAGGTCATCTGCAGACAGTCGTGTACAAGTTCGAGAACAGGAAATAGAATATCCTTGAGTATCTGGTACTCCCGATGATAGCCGTGGGGCATATTGCTGCACAGCAACGAAATTTCATTCTCGCACGAAAGAATGCGGTTGCACTTGCCGCGCACCATTTCCCAGACATCAGGATTCTTCTTGTGGGGCATTATGCTCGAACCCGTGGTCGACGAATCGGGAAAATGGATGAAGCCGTAATTGGGGCACATATACATACAGCAGTCCGATGCGAACTTGTTCAAAGTCAAGGCTACAGAGCCGATGGCGGAGGCCACGCACCTCTCCGATTTTCCACGGCTCATCTGAGCCGCAATACTGTTACATACAGGCGAATCGAAGCCCAGCAGTTCCGTAGTCATCTGACGGTCGAGGGGAAAGGAATTGCCGTAACCGGCAGCGGAACCGAGAGGATTCCTGTTCACTACCCTATAGGCTCCGTGAAGCATCTGTATATCATCCAAGAGAGCTTCCGCATACCCCCCGAACCACATTCCGAATGATGACGGCATCGCGATTTGCATATGGGTGTATCCCGGAAGCAATACTTCGCGATACTTTTCGCTGAGTTCCTGAAGGATACCGAAGAGTTCACGCACCTCACCACGAACGGAAAGA
>JAGHUZ010000104.1 GCA_018064575.1 Candidatus Minthomonas equi | reverse complement strand
TATAAATACAGAATATTATCACTGAAGAGTAAAGGTTGGATTCTGTATTCAAGGGCAGGTACAGAGAATAGGATGATTAAGTTTTTAACAATATCAACCGTATCTGGGGGTAGGTGTCATCGACAAGCTGCGGTACTCCGTCCCCTATCTCACAGCCAGGACGGCCGCAGAACTTGATACAATCTCAAAGGCATTCAACGATTCGCTCTGGAGCAAGCGGTTCCCCGAATACAAGCTGGTCGTAAGTTCGGTCCTGCGTACCGGGGAGGATATCGCCAGACTCCGCAGGAGACCTAATATTCTGTAACACAATGGGTTTGACAACAGCTGGTATTTAAACTATGGGATAGCAAATGGGCAGTGGAACTACCCACTGCCCATTTCATAAATCATTGATTTTTAATAGTTTCTATATTCAAAATCTCTTAGTATTCCTCCTCATCAAAGAAAAAATCCTCCTTCGATGGATAATCGGGCCATATGTCTTCCATACAGTCGTATGGTTCGCCATCATCTTCAAGTTCCTGAAGGTTTTCTATCACTTCAAGCGGAGCGCCTGAACGTGTGGCGAAATCAATAAGCTCGTCCTTGGTCGCAGGCCATGGGGCATCCTCAAGTTTTGAGGCCAATTCCAGTGTCCAATACATATCAGTAGATTTTAGTTTTGTTATGGTTATGTTCAGATAACATTAGGATATCCGACCCTATGAGGGGTGCAAAGATATACTATTTCGGCAATATTCAAAAAATATTCCATAACACCCGCTATGGTCTCCAGAAATCTTCCTTTTTACCTTCCTTCACCACTGCCTCACGTCCCATAACGAAGAGCAAGTCACTGAGCCGATTCAGATAGCACACTGCCTTACACACATTTTCACGTTCATCACGAAGAGATATGACTGCCCTTTCCGTTCTGCGGCAGACAGTCCTGGCGATTTGGAAATGGGCTGCGGCCACAGTACCGGCAGGAAGAATGAAAGATGTCATAGGTGGAAGCGAGGCGCTTATTCTGTCTATTTCCTTTTCCAGAAAGAAAACACGCCCTTCTCCGACAGACTCCATTTTATTGACATCGGAGGCCGTCGCCACCCAGGCACTGCATAACATCAAATCCTGCTGAACCGTCCGAAGCAGTTCATCATTCTCCGGGGACTCACATCTGAGCAGTCCCAGATACGAAATCAATTCATCCATATCACCATAAGCACATACCCGTGCATCAGCCTTGGACACTCTTTCCCCTGTAACCAGTGAAGTACACCCCTTGTCTCCTCCTTTCGTATAAATTTTCATACTATCGTCGGATTTTCATTTGTATTGTCAGATTCGATTTTTCCATCCCTGAGCCGCACGATTCTATGAGCATATCTGGCGATATCCTCCTCGTGCGTAACCAAAATAACCGTATTCCCACCCCTCCAGATTTTGTCAAAAAGCCTCATTATATCTATGGATGTCTTGGTATCGAGATTCCCGGTCGGTTCGTCCGCCAGAATGATGGACGGATTGTTGACCATAGCGCGAGCCACAGCCACTCTCTGCCTCTGTCCTCCTGACAGTTCATTGGGGCGGTGCTCCATTCTGGATTCAAGTCCCACTGAAGTAAGGGCTTCAGTGGCCCTGCGTTCCCTTTCTACACGACTTATTCCACTGTAAATCAACGGCAGAGCCACATTTTCCAAAGACGTATAGCGAGGTAGCAGATTAAAGGATTGGAACACAAAACCTATTTCCTTATTCCTCACGTGGGCAAGTTCCGAATCATCCATATCACTGACATCAATCCCTGAAAGGAAATACCTGCCGTCAGTAGGAGTATCCAGACATCCGAGAATGTTCATCATCGTGGATTTACCCGAACCGGAGGGTCCCATAATCGCCACATATTCGTGACGGAGCACATTGAGAGTAACACCATCGAGTGCCTTGACCGTCTGGTCTCCCACACGGTAATACTTGTGTATGTTTTCCAAGCGGATAACCTCATCCATAAGGTATCACCCCTCCTTCAGTTTTTTATATTTGAACCGTTTCGGTTCTACATTACCGAGACGTTTCTTCTTGTTTTCTTCATATTCAGAATAGGTCCCTTCGAAGAAATAAACCTGAGAATCACCTTCGAAAGCCAGAATATGTGTGGCTATTCTGTCCAGGAGCCAACGGTCGTGAGACACGACCACGGCACAGCCGGCAAAATTCTCAAGTCCCTCCTCCAATGCCCGGATAGTGTTGACATCCACGTCATTGGTAGGCTCGTCAAGCAGCAGGACATTCGCCTCTTCCTTCAGGGTAAGGGCCAGATGAAGCCGGTTTCTTTCACCGCCTGAAAGAATCCCGCATTTCTTCTCCTGGTCGGCACCCGAAAAGTTAAATCTGGAAACATATGAACGGGCATTGACTTCACGATTACCGAGCTTTACGAAATCTGAGTTCTCGGCTATGGTCTCATAAACCGTCTTCTCCGGATCTATCTTCTTATGCTGCTGATCGATATAGGCTATCTTCACAGTTTCACCTACCGTAAATTCACCAGAATCGGGCTTTTCAAGTCCCATAATCAGACGGAAGAGAGTAGTCTTTCCAGCCCCGTTCGGTCCGATAACACCTACTATGCCGGCAGGAGGTAGTTTGAAATTCAAATTTTCATAAAGCACTCTGTCTCCATAACTTTTCTTCACTCCAACTGCTTCAATAACCTTATTCCCAAGTCTCGGACCGTTCGGAATGAATATTTCCAATCTTTCCTCCTTCTGCTTTCCATCTTCGTTCATCATTTTCTCGTATGCGCCGAGACGTGCCTTGGATTTGGCCTGCCGTGCCTTCGGAGCCATCCTCACCCATTCCAGCTCGCGTTCCAGAGTCTTGCGTCTCTTGCTTTCCTGCTTTTCCTCCATAGCCAGTCTGGCTGACTTCTGGTCCAGCCAGGATGAATAATTACCCTTCCACGGGATTCCCTCACCCCTGTCAAGTTCCAAAATCCAACCGGCCACATTATCGAGAAAATATCTATCGTGCGTTACCGCAATCACGGTACCCTTATACTGCTGCAAGTGAGCCTCCAGCCATTGGATACTTTCCGTATCAAGATGGTTGGTCGGTTCGTCGAGAAGCAAGACGTCAGGTTCCTTCAGCAACAAGCGGCACAATGCCACGCGCCTTCTCTCGCCACCGCTCAACGTCCGTACCGAGGCATCAGGTTCCGGGCACTGAAGAGCATCCATCGCCCTTTCCAACTTGGAATCGATATCCCATCCTCCGACCTGCTCTATCCTGTCAGTAAGTTCCCCCTGCCTCTCTATAAGACGGGTCATTTCATCGTCCTCCATCGGCTCACAGAACTTCGCGTTGATTTCCTCATACTCCTTCAGAAGATCCATCACCTCCTGAACTCCCTCCTGAACCACCTCCTTTACTGTTTTAGAATCATCCAGACGAGGTTCCTGTTCCAGATATCCGACGGAATATCCGGGAGCCCATACCACTTCACCCTTATATGATGTCTCCAGACCCGCTATGATTTTCATCAACGTGGACTTTCCGGAACCGTTGAGACCGATGATACCGATTTTTGCGCCATAAAAGAAAGACAAGTATATATCCTTCAGTATTACCTTGTTATTATGCGGGAGCACTTTCCCCACACCGTTCATCGAGAATATGATTTTTTCGTCAGCCATATGTAATCTGGAAAATTATTGTTTCAACAAAGATAATCATTTGAAGTTGTTTTGAAATGATTAACCTTCTTTCTTACGTGGCTCAAGCCTTTTTTTTCTGACAGTATAGAAGGTGACCCCATCTATTTTCTTGACGGCACGCACCATAGCCCTCTTGTTGACAAAACCTGTTTTCATAGCCAAATCTTCCCCGTCTTCAAGAAGTCTTCCCCCTTCATCCGCCTCTGAAATGTACCTGTGCAGTCCTTCCACTCTTAAGTTCATCATATATTTCACGAAACCGCCGGCATAACAGTTCACAGCTCTGGAGAGATAAGTCCTGTTCGTCCCAAGCATATCCGCCACATCATCCATAGTCAGATTATGATTCCTATACAGTTCCCTTTCCCTGACAAGACGGTCCATTTTCCGATAAATCATCTCATTGGTCAGTTCTATCCTATCAGCATACTGTTCCATCGGCCGTGGCTTCTGCTTGGGATTCCTTCTCTTCGAAGAAAGAGCCTTCTTCAAGACCATCCAGAATTTCCTTCTTCCATATTTCATTTTTCTTCTCCTTTTGTTCCTTACACCAAGCTCCAGGGGTCATCCCGGTATTTACCTTGAATGCATTTGTAAATGAAGCATTGTTCCGGAATCCACTGAGCTTCGCCAGTTCTTCCATATCGAGATGCATATTCTTCACGAACAAATGCATAGCCTCCCGTATTCTGTATCTGTTCACATATTCCCTGAAGTTTGCATTCATTTTCGAATGGATGACACGGGAAAGCGTAGTCTTATTGGTCATAAGAAACATAGCGACCTGATGAATGCATAATTCCGGAGAAAGAAACGGTTTCTCTTTTTCGAAATAATCTGTCAGACGATGCGCCAAAAGGTCAGATGCCATCAACAGTTCCGTTCTGAGCCCCACTGAATCTGCTCTTGAAAGCTCCCTGCGACATCTGCCGACCAGCCAATTTATAATCGGATACCCGCGCAATACTTCCCCCGTATGGATAATTGTTATCAAAAATGCCGCAGACGAACCGACGAACAGAGCCCACTCCCCGAATGCATCTGAAAAATGACATAACGAAAACAGCAATGCCGTTATAAAGAGCAGAATCATAATGACGGAGGTTCGTAAAAGGCTTTCCGCCATATTCTCCTTACCAAAGCGGCAGGAAAGCCGTATATGAATCATAAATGAAGCGCAAAAGAGATTCAGGCTATATACTATGAACAACATGTCCAATGCCAAGGATATCATA
>JAGHUZ010000186.1 GCA_018064575.1 Candidatus Minthomonas equi | reverse complement strand
ATTTCCTGGGCCTGGGAGCTTCTGACCGAAGTATATAAACTCGACAGGAGCCGCTTGTATGCCACCGTTTTCGAAGGTGATGAAACAGACGGCGTCGCTATGGACAATGAAGCTCGCGAATACTGGCTCCAGTATCTTCCCGCCGACCATATCATTCTCGGCGACAAGCACGACAATTTCTGGGAAATGGGAGAAACAGGTCCGTGCGGTCCGTGCAGCGAAATACACATCGACCTCAGGGATGAAAAGGAAATAGCGAAACTGCCCGGCCGCGAATTGGTCAACAAGAGCGACCCACTTGTAATCGAAATCTGGAATCTTGTCTTCATGCAGTTCCAGAGAATGGCCGACGGACATCTTGAACCGCTTCCCAAGACTCACGTCGATACCGGAATGGGACTGGAAAGGCTCGTTATGGCCATCAACGGGAACAAGAGCAATTATGACGGAGATATGTTCCAGAGTTTAATCCACCGTCTCGAAGAGATATCAGGACTGAAATATGGTGAAGACCGGAAGGTATCAGTGGCTATGCGCGTAATCGCAGACCACATCCGCGCCATCAGTTTCTCCATCGCCGATGGTCAGCTCCCCTCCAACGTCAAGGCAGGATACGTCATCCGCCGCATTCTGCGACGGGCGGTGCGATACGGATACACCTTCCTTAATTTCGATACTCCGTCCATGTGCAGACTTGTAGCCACACTTGTCGAAAATATGGGGCAGGCCTATCCCGAACTTATAAAGCAGCAGAGCCTCATAGAAAAGGTCATTAAAGAAGAGGAAGAGGCTTTCCTCAGAACTATAGAAAAGGGCGGCCGCCTGATAAATGCCATAATGGAAAAGAACCGGGACACACAGGTCATTTCCGGACACGACGCCTTCGTTCTGTACGACACTTACGGATTCCCTCTTGATTTGAGCGAACTGATCGCCCGTGAGAACGGATTCACCATCGATGAAAAAGCATTCGATGAAGAACTCAGACAGCAGAAGGAACGTGCCCGGAATGCCGCTGCCAAGGAAGAAGGCGACTGGATGGTAATCAGTCCCTGCGAAAGCACCGATTTCATCGGCTATGATGAGACTGAAGCCGACGTCCATATAGTCAGATACCGCACTGTCAGAACCAAGGGCAAGGAACTATTCGAACTGGTATTCGACCGCACACCCTTCTATGCGGAAATGGGAGGTCAGGTCGGAGACTCCGGCATTCTCACTTCCCCTTCCGGTGAAACAGTCGGCATCCTGAACACCATCAAGGAAAACGGACTTCCCATCCATATCGCGGAGAAGATACCGGAAAATCCCTCCGGACTTTTTCACGCCGCCATCGATACTCAGAAGAGACAGGATACGGCCAATAACCACACTGCCACCCACCTTCTCCACTATGCCCTTCGTTCCATTATAGGAACACATATCGAACAGAAAGGTTCCTTCGTGTCTCCGGACTATTTCAGATTCGATTTCTCCCACTTCGAGAAAATATCTCCTGACAAACTCAAGGAAGTGGAAAGAATGGTTAACCGGCTCATCCGCCAGGATTTACCCAAAGAGGAATTCCGTGACCTCCCCATCGAAGAGGCCCGTGCCAAGGGTGCTATGGCACTCTTCGGCGAAAAATACGGAAACCGTGTACGTTGCATCAAATTCGGAAACTCCATCGAACTCTGCGGAGGAACACACGTGGCTTCCACAGGGAACATAGGGATGTTCCATATCATTTCGGAATCCGCAGTGGCCGCAGGCATCAGAAGAATAGAAGCCACCACCGGCAGAAATGTGGAAAAAATCTTCGATGCCCTGGAGGAACAGATAGCCAATGCCAGAATGCTTCTTGGCAATACGCCTGACCTGATGACAGGTATCAGAAAGGTACTGGGTGAAAATGCGCAGTCCAAGGCTCTGCTGGAAGAAGCGGAAAAAGAGCGTCAGGCCACACTCAAGAAGAAACTGATGGAAGAAAAGACGGAGACGGAAGGTATCACCTTATTCCGTCTCAGAGGGACATACCGCTCTGAAACGGTTCGCAACGTGGCCTTCGAACTTCACAATGAACTTACTTCATCCGCCCTTGCGGCAGCCATCACCACTCCCGACGGCAAGCCGTTCCTTGTCCTTATGTATACAGATGATTTGGTTCAGAAAGGGTTCAACGCCGGAAAAGAGGTCAAAGAAGCCGGCAAACTCATTCAGGGAGGCGGAGGTGGACAGCCTTTCCTCGCCACCGCGGGAGGCAAGAATCCCAACGGTCTGGATGCAGCCTTCGGGCAACTGCTCTCATCCCTGAGAATCTGACCGCAGACGAAATCGGAAACCACGGAAACTGCATAGAGATGAAGAAACTGGACAGATTCCTGCTCAAGTCTTTCCTGGGACCATTCGTAATGGTCTTCTTCATCGTTATGTTCATTCTGGTAATGCAGTTCCTGTGGCTTTATATCGATGAACTGGCGGGAAAAGGGCTCAGCCTTCTAGTCATTCTGGAATTTATGTGGTGGGGATCCTGTACGATTCTTCCGATGGCTATGCCTCTGGCCACCCTGCTGGCCTCCATAATGACACTGGGAAATCTAGGTGAGAGCAACGAACTTCTGGCGATGAAAGCTGCAGGAGTATCGCTCAAAAGAATCCTCTATCCGCTCATCTATGTGGCCGCCTTCATCAGTGTCAGTGCATTCTTCATCTCGAACAATCTGATTCCCATTTCATACAACAAGATTTACACTCTCCAGTACGATATCGGAAAAACAAAGGATCAGATTAAGATTCCAAGTGGCACATTCTACAACGGAATCGAAGGTTATTCCCTCCGAATCAAGGAGAGAAACAAGAAAACGGATATGATGTACGACCTGATGATTTACAATCACACTTCGAACAAAGGCAATACATCAGTCACTCTTGCCGATTCCGGAACCATCAAATCCACAGCCGACCGCAAATCACTTATTCTCACTCTCTATAACGGCATTTCATACGAAGATGAAAATAATGTCAGTTACAGAGACACTTCTGTCGTCTTGCAGAAAATATCATTCAGAAGACAGGACGTCGTAGTCCCTTTGGAAAACTATGAATTCGAAAAATCGGATTCCAGCCGCTATGGAAATGAAGTGATGGCTATGAACCTCGGACAACTCCGCCACGACAGGGATTCAATAGGTACGCTGAATGACCGCATAATGGATGGCCACGAGCGTAAAATCATCTATGACTTGTCACTTGCACAGCCGCGACAGTTGGATACCGCTCAGAATAAAATCCTCGTGGAACGCAATGCGAAAGTTGAACCTGACACCCTGATAAGCTGGACCAATGCGGAAGATGAGAAGCAAGCCTTACAAAAAGCCATAAATGCCGTTGACAAAGCGATTTCCAATATGCAGGAATATACAAGGGAAGTAGATAGAAATCAATGGCTCATCCGACGAATCGACCTTGAATCCTACAGAAAGTTCACCCTGTCCCTGGCGTGTTTCATCTTCTTTTTCATAGGCGCACCGCTTGGGGCCATCATAAGAAAGGGAGGATTGGGTGTTCCAGTCATCGTATCCGCCCTTCTGTTCATCATATACTACATCATCGACATCACCGGGAAGAAACTGGCCAAAGATGGAGAAGCCACACCGTTTATGGGTGCATTCATATCCACATTCGTACTTCTTCCCCTCGGATTCTTTATGACCTGGGCGGCCACGAAGGACAAATCATTCGACTTCAAAGCCGTCGGATTATTTTTCAAACTCACCTGGAAAGGTATTGTGGCATTCCTGACCAATGGCAAGTCCCTTTCCATCCGAAAAAAAGCCAATGGATAATATTGCTGCCGGACCAAGAATCGTATTTATGGGCACACCCGAATTCGCGACAGGTCCCCTCAAAGCCCTCATCGAGGGTGGCTATGACATAGCCGCCGTAGTAACTGTACCTGACAAACCTTCTGGAAGAGGATTGAAAATGAATGTCAGCGCCGTCAAGAATTTCATTCTGTCTGAGAATCTTCAGATTCCCATACTCCAGCCGGAAAAGTTGAAAGACCCTGAATTCATAAGGACACTCGAAAAAATAAACGCCGACATCTTCGTGGTAGTGGCATTCAGAATCCTGCCAAAAGTCATCTGGAGTATGCCCCGCCTCGGCACATTCAATCTCCACGCTTCACTGCTTCCGAAATACCGCGGCGCAGCCCCCATCAACTGGGCTATAATCAACGGAGAGAAGGAAACAGGAGTAACGACTTTTCTTTTAGATGAAGACATTGACACGGGAGCCATACTCTTTCAGGAGAAGACCCCGATTCTTCCCGAAGACGACCTCGGAACCCTTTATGACCGCCTTATGAGTATAGGCAGCCTGCTTGTTCCCCGCACCGTAGATGCATTATTCCTTGGCCAGACTGAAGCTTTTCCCCAGGATAATTCACTCCAGACGTGCCCCGCACCAAAAATAACGCGGGAGACTATGGAACTCGACTGGTGCACATCCGCCCCCGAAATACATAACAGAATACGTGGCTTGAGTCCCTATCCCGCGACACATACTGTTCTGAGACAAGGGGACAGATGCATAGACGTAAAAATCTTCGCGTCAAGAGTCGAAACATCTGACGGACAGCACGAAAAACCGGGAAAGGTGATTTCTGACGGAAAGAAAAGAATTCTGGTTGACTGTGCCAGTGGAAGATTGGAGATTCTGGAACTCCAGACCGCAGGGAAAAAGCGCCTTAGCACAAGAGATTTCCTCGCCGGATGGCATTCCGGATGGGATGACGTCTATTTCGGGGCCAGCTTGTAAAGCACTGCCGCTATAACCGCGAACAGAGCATTCGGCAGCCAAACCGCCACAAAAGGCGGAAGAGTGTCTGTTACCACGAACATCTGGCTGAATCTCATAAACAATATGTAACTGAAACTTAGTGCTATCCCCACTCCGAGATTCAGTCCGATACCGCCTCTCCTCTTCTTCGATGAAAGAGACACACCTATCAAAGTGAGTATGAATGCCGAAAACGGAAGAGAAAGACGATTATTCCTTTCCATCAGAGAATACTTCACCATCGAATCTCCTCTCATCTTCTGAGTCGCTATGAATTCAGCCAAATCCTTTCGGTTAAGAGCCTCCATCGAATCATCCTGAAGATAAAAGATATCCACGGTAATGGCTATGGAGGTATCCAGTTTCTGACCTATGTCCACCACCTCTTTTCCGGAAGAGAAATCCCGCAATATGTAATTGTTCAGGCGCCATAATGCAGCCGTCGAATCCCACTGCGCACTCTCCGCGCTGAGTTTGGAAACAAGTTCATTGTCTTCCATCTTTTCCAGCGCGAAACGGTAAGCGGTATTATTGAAGGTACTGAACGACTCCACATAAAGATACGTGCCAGGACTCACCTGATAATGCATATTCCTGTTAGTATTAACATACCTCGAATGGACATACTTGCTCTCGAAATCAAGACGCTTCCTATTAGCGTCAGGTATCACGAACAAGTTCAGTGAGAGGCTGAACAGGAAAATGATAAAGGCGGAAAGAAAATATGGATACATCAGTCTCCTGAAAGATACCCCACCGGCCAGAATCGCCACTATTTCGCTGTTGGCCGCCAGTTTTGAGGTAAAGAAAATTACCGTAATAAAGGTAAACAGAGGACTGAACATATTGATGAAGTATGGAATGAAATTCAGATAGTAATCGAACACTATCGATTTCAAAGATGCCTCCTTCTCCACGAAATCATCGATTTTCTCACTGACATCAAAGATTATGACTATCAGAATTATGAGTAACAAGGCCACGAAGAAGGTCAGAATGAACTTCTTGATAATGTACCTGTCCAGAATTCCTATCCTGAGAAATCCGTGCTTCATTCCCTATAACCTCCCGCTAAGCTTTTGGACTGCTCTCTCCTTCCAGGAAAGGAAATCTCCTGTTGCGATATGAATTCTTGCCTGACGGACCACATCCAGATAGAAAGCCAGATTATGCTCGCTGGCTATCTGAGCTCCAAGCATCTCCCCTGCCACAAACAGATGGCGCAGATAAGACTTCGTATAATATCTGTCCACGAAAGACGTTCCGTTTTCATCAATGGGAGAAAAATCGTCGGCCCATTTCTGATTTCTGATATTTATTCTTCCGTTCCAAGTAAACAGCATTCCGTTCCTTCCATTCCTGGTCGGCATCACACAGTCAAACATATCCACCCCTCTCGCTATCCCCTCAAGCAGATTTTCAGGAGTTCCCACCCCCATCAGATAACGTGGTTTATCCGCCGGAAGAACCGGATGAAGCAGTTCTATTATCCTATACATCTCCTCGGTGGGCTCGCCTACGGCAAGACCTCCGATGGCATAACCCTCCCGATTGAATCCCACTGCATGTTCGGCCGCCTTAAGCCTCAAATCATCATAAACACACCCTTGTATTATGGGGAACAATGTCTGGGAATACCCATACAGAGCTTCAGTCTCATCAAAACGTCTGATACAGCGTTCCAGCCAGTTCTGCGTCAGTTTCAGGGACTTGGCGGCATACTCCCTGTCCGCGTCCCCGGGACAGCACTCATCAAGTGCCATAATGATATCGGCACCGATTTTCCTCTGAGTATCGACATTGTTCTCAGGGGTGAAAGTATGACGTGAACCGTCGATATGGGAACTGAAAGTACACCCGTCCGAAGAAAGTTTTCTGTTTTCGGCCAGAGAAAAAACCTGAAATCCACCGCTGTCAGTAAGAATCGGCCTATCCCAATGAATAAACCGATGCAGTCCTCCAGCCCTGTTCAAGATATCAAGTCCGGGTCTCAGATAAAGATGATAAGTGTTCCCAAGTATGATTTCTGCATTGATATCCGAAGACAAGTCCCTGTGGTACACTCCCTTGACAGAACCTACGGTTCCTACCGGCATAAAAATGGGAGTTTCGATGACACCGTGGTCGGTGGTAATCCTGCCGCATCTGGCGTTCGACTGCGGGTCTGTGCTTATCAATTCAAAATTCATAGCACAAAAATAGATAAAATTCGTATTTTTGTAGTACTATTTGTCTTTTCGATGAAACGTATACTTGTAGTCGGTGCAGGTGGACAAATAGGTACCGAACTGGTACCCCACCTCCAGAAAATATATGGCCACGACAACGTCATCGCTGCTGACCTGAAAGATGAAAACGTCACACGGATGAGCACATATGCCCGTTCAGTCAGACTTGATGCCTTGAACTTCAACGAATATGGAGACATAGTCAGGAAATATGACATTGATACCATATTCAATCTCGTGGCCCTGCTCTCCGCCACAGGAGAAAAGAATCCCGAACTCGCCTGGAAAATCAATATGGGAGCCCTTCTGAATTCATTGACACTTGCCAGAGAATTCCACACAGCCCTTTTCACACCGAGTTCCATCGGTGCATTCGGAGACAGCACACCGCACGACCACACCCCGCAGGATACCATAATGCGTCCGGACACTATGTACGGAATATGCAAGGTTTCCGGAGAACTGCTTTCGGACTACTATCACTCCAAATTCGGTGTTGACACCAGAAGCGTCAGATTTCCCGGCATCATCTCCAACGGATGCCTTCCGGGAGGCGGGACCACCGACTATGCAGTCGAAGTCTTCTATGAAGTCCTCAAAAACGGTCACTATACCTGCACGCTTCCTTCTGATGCCTATATGGATATGCTCTATATGCCAGATGCACTTGATTCAGTCGTTCAGCTGATGGAAGCGGAGCCTGCCAGACTGATACACCGTAACAGTTTCAATATCGCCTCGATGAGCTTCTGCCCCGAAGAACTCTTTCTGAAAATCAAGAAACGCATTCCTTCCTTTACC
>JAGHUZ010000101.1 GCA_018064575.1 Candidatus Minthomonas equi | reverse complement strand
CATCAGGACTGCGATGGAGAGAAAAACAACGATTCTTTTCATAGTCAAGATTCTGTTTAATATTTTTTAATCATAGAAATACTTCATAAACCAGATGTCATAGAGGTTCACGTTGAAAACCAGATTCACGAACGTTTCCCTCACGAGATCCGACTTCACGGTTCCCCGCTGACCGAGTTCGACGGCTACCGAAATATCGGTTCCCAGTCTGGAAATGGGGAATGCGGCGCCAAGGGTCAGGGCGTATGAAACCACCTGTTCCCCGTCAACTGATATGTAGGAACGGTCATAGTAGGTTCCAGCCCTATAAGTCACACGTTTAAGATAATATCTGACATCGTTCTTGTTCGGAGTGAATTCCGCTCCGAATCTGAATGACTGCGCCAATGACGGATCAAAATCCAAATCCGAGCGATATTCCTTGAATGCGCTTGTCCTCCAATCCTGCCGTATGTAATCAAAACCCAACATCATCCGGGGCCTTCTCCACGACACTCCGAGACCTATTTCAGAAGCGATTTTCGGTCTGAGACTGTTGAAATTTTCAACCCTTATGGTATCTGTTCCGGTATAAGCATATCTCGTTACATCACCCTTCATATCATTCCCCAGACGATATGTCGCCCCAAAGGTAAGGACAGACTGCGAAGATTTCAACGGCAGTTCGTACTGTACTCCGAATTTTCCGGAAAAACAATGCACCTGATACTGCCATCCCGTATAAATGGAGTTCATCGAAGAATTGCCGAATATGGCATCACTCATAAGTTTCATTTTCCCGAAGTAATAAATACCTTCCGCACCGACTGAAAGACGGTCGAAGAAAGTCCATCCGATTCCGGCGAAAACTTGATATATTCCACCCGTTCCGTATTTCTGGTATGTAATATCACCGTAAGAAGCCAGCAAATCACTCCTTGTTTCCTTGGTCAGGAACTTGTACCCGACATTGCTGAAAGGAGCCAGGCCGATGATGAGACCGGAATTTTTCTTGGTTATGGGTACCGATATCGTGATATTCTGCATATTAAAGACATTGTATGCAGCCGTAGTCCTGGAATCACTTAGAAATATGTTTTTCTGGTAGGCCCCGAAATCCATCATAAACGCCAGTGAATCCCTGGCGGTAACGGCAGCGGGGTTGAGGGCATTTATATAACTGTGGTCTCTGGTTCCCACACCGATTCCCCCCATCATCATATTCGAAGCGGTTCCCTGCATATCCAACTGTCCGATACCATACATCGAATATGGCGAATAAGCACCTAAAGCATCAGTGACCTGAGCTTTGGCGGAAAATGTGGGCCATACGGACAGAAAAGCCGTACCCACGCACATTATCAATAGTTTACATCTGCGCATTATACTCTGCAATGAGAGCTAACCCTTTTAAAACCAAATTATAATCTGCAAATATGGGATTTTTCATTTGCTTTGCCAAAAAAATAGAATCCCCACCTGAAAAAACAATTTTATGTCCGGGATAGCTGTTAATATAACCGCACACTTCAAAAACAATGCCTGA
>JAGHUZ010000135.1 GCA_018064575.1 Candidatus Minthomonas equi | reverse complement strand
ACATAAGGGTAGGGTCTCCTTTGACCACCATCGGTGCAGATGGAACGATGGTATGTTGTTTTGATGCGAAAAATTCGAGAAATTTGTTTCTGATTTCCTGTGATGTCATAATCATTGCCTTTTTCCAATAAGTCTGCAAATGTACGTTATTTGTTATAAATAAATTATCTTTGCCATTCTTTTTTAAGAAGCTGTTTGAATTTCGGCCATCAAATTTAGAATCTGTTTTGAAATGGTTTACGAATTTTATTATAGCGGATTTTTTGATAGATTTGTGCTTGAAGTGAGGGAGCATAGCATTGGCTATGTGACCGAACTGAAAGAAAAAAGATTAATTATTTCAAACAGATTTTGGAACAGCTTTTGAGAAAGACAGTCCTTATGACAGATATACAATATGTTTTTGAGGAAGACACATATAGGGAAGGATAAAATCCAGTCCGTTTTCGGACGCATTTTCCGCAGAAAGAATTTTCTCAGGGGAGTGCTGTCTTTCTGTGCCTGTCTCGGTATGTTCTGCTTTTATTCGTGGATATATATATCCGTTCTTCATCTGGAGACGCCAAAGCATGCCCGTCTCAGGAAAGAGTATGAAGAACTGCATTCCCGAATGAATATTCTCCGCTTGCGTGTGGAGGATGTGGAGGCCACTCTGGAACAGCTCAACATACGTGACAACGATGTTTATCGTTCCGTATTCGGACTGGAACCGGTATCCGAAGAGGTGAGGCGTGCCGGCTACGGAGGAACGGACAGATTCGAGCATCTGACCGCAGGCGATTTTTCCGGTGCCCTGACTTCGATGGAAAAGTATATAAATACGGTGAACAAAATGGCATATGTCCAGTCCAAATCACTGGATGATGTAAAGCAGCTCTCCGGCCGTTTGGGTGAAATGGCATCCTGTGTCCCTATCATTTATCCCGTATTTAAAGAAAATGTGCAGATATCATCTTCGTTCGGATACCGGGAGGATCCGGTAAGTCATTCTTATTACAAAATACACTCGGGAGTCGATTTATCCGGCAAACGGGGTCAGCCAGTATTTGTTACCGGTGACGGTGTGGTGAAGGAAGCGGGAAGGGTGCTTTCCGGATATGGAAATACCATTCTGATTGATCACGGATTCGGTTATATGACCAGATATGCGCATCTTGATGCGGTGCTTGTTACTTGCGGGCAGAAGGTTACAAGAGGCGAACAAATCGCGACATTGGGCAATACCGGCCATTCCAACGGTCCTCATCTGCATTATGAGGTGATTTTCCGAGGGAGTCATAAGAATCCCAAGAATTATATGAACAGTGAAATGACCGCTCAGGAGTACGCTTCGATGGTGAAACTGAAGGAAGTTCCGAAAAAGAACAAAAGAAAGGCGAATGGAAGGAAAAGTTCACGGAAATAGATTCAGACAGGCATTGAAGAAGACATTGTACTTCTTCCTTGTGTCATTGGCTATGTCAGTGATATTCTACCTTGTGCTCGCTTCTATATTCAGTACTGAAGAGGAAAAACGAATGTCCATCGAGAGTGAACTCATCAGGAATGAATATGTATTTATGGAGAGTGACGTGGAACGGCTTGAGAGTGTCGTGGCTGGCCTGGAGGAGAGGGACAGGGAGATATACCACGATATTTTCGAAGCATATCCTCCTTCATTGAACCTTTCGGCACAGGAATCGGTCATAGCCAATGATGCCGGCAGTGCAGTGACATATTCATCGGCCAGAGAGGCCGCGAAGCGTATAACTTCCATAGAGAACAGAAGTGCCCAATGTTGTACACGGGTGGAGAATATCCTGAAGATTCTTTCCTCCGGAAATGTCAATGCCTGCAATATCCCCAGCATCGTCCCCGTTCGCGATTTCAGTCCCTCCAAGGCTGGGGCTTCCACAGGAATGAAGATTCATCCGCTTTACAAAAACCTCCGGCAGCACGATGGGATGGATTTGGTGGTTCTGGAACAGACTGAGGTTATGGCGACGGCGGATGGTGTGGTGTCGGAGGTTCTGAGACTTAATCCCAAGGAAGGTAATGCCATAACCCTTGACCACGGGAACGGTTATGTCACCCGGTATTCCCATCTTGGAAATATTTATGTCAGAATCGGTCAGAAGGTGAGTCGCGGAAGTAGAATCGCCCTTGTGGGAAATAGCGGAAGTTCATTTGCCCCGCACCTGCATTATGAGGTGATTTTTATGGGGAGATATTTGGAACCTGTCCATTTTTTCTTCGCTCAGCAGACACCCCAGCAGTACAGGCAGACTATGCTTGTCGCACTGAATAACGGGCAGTCGATGGATTGACAATATAAGTTACGGAAAATTAATAAAATCTGGAAGATGCCATACAAGGAATTCAAAGCGGAAAAGATGTTTTACAATATCAGCGAAGTTGCGGATATCATAGGTGAAAGTGCCTCCCTCGTCCGTTTCTGGTCAGATAAATTCACCAGATTCGTCAAACCTGAGCGTAACAATAAGGGAAACAGGAAATTCACACCCCATGATGTCGAAACGCTCAAGCTGATTCATTATCTGGTCAAGGAACGTGGGATGACGCTTGAAGGGGCTGCTGCCAGAATGAAGGAGAATCGGGAAGGATTGAACAGGAAGGTGGAGATAGTGAACCGCCTTCAGGGAATCCGGGAG
>JAGHUZ010000306.1 GCA_018064575.1 Candidatus Minthomonas equi | reverse complement strand
ACCACGGTCATACCCCTTTCGTTGAGATAGCGCCTTGCCGGGTCAACTTCGAATCCGTCGGGTGAATTACCCATATAGGCACCGCCGGACCAGATAATCTGGATGGCGTCGGTCTTGCGGTTCAAGGGAATATGCCACTCTATGTAGGGATGTACCTGACCGAGTCCGTCATTGGGCATTTTCCCTTCGGGCCAGATTTCCTGAGTGAAATGATTAACGCGGAACTCGTCACTTGCATAACGGTCCATAATGGAAACTTCTTTCTCAAGAGGCTTGACGAACTGCATCTGGTTTATGAATTCTATACCTCTTTCCAGACCGAAAGCTCCGTGTCCCTTGCCGGGGTAGAGGTGTAATTCTGCCGGAATGCCACGTTTGTGCAGTTCCTTATATACGAGGGTGGAACCGCTGGGTGTATAGGGGTCTTCACCTCCGTGGTGAAGGCTTATAGGACAGGTTTTTTCATCGAATTTGAAGCAGTCCGAAACTTTTACGTCCGGTCCGATACCCTGCCTTTGAGCAGGCGCACCGCTCTCGCCGTCAGTGGTCACGTATGCCGGGGCGTTGACGATGGCCCAGTTTATGTGGCAGGGAATGTCATCGATAGTATCTATCTTACGGTATGCGGCAGTCTGTGAACTGGTCGCGAGGAGAAGTGCAAGATGCGAACCTGCCGACATAGATATCGTACCTATCTTTTCCGGGTCGAAGCCGCGCTTTTCCGCCTGACTGCGGACTATCCTTACTGCACGCTGCCCATCCTCCCACGCAGTCTGGTATATGGGAAGTCCTGTCGGGCGGGGAGTGCGGTAAACGAAGTTCACGCATTGGAACCCGAGTGCGCTGAAACGTTCGCGCCACTCCTTGATGAGACCGACGTCGCAGCAATTATTGTATCCGCCTCCGGAAATCAGTATCATACATCCTCCGTTGGGATTGGACGGAGCTTCGAACCATTCGAGATAGGCGATGCGATGCTCGTCGGCATTGAATCCTGTGTTTCCTGATTCATCCGTCATAGCGGCTATCTGATGAGACTGTGCATCGGGCATACGACCTTCGGGCCATATCGTTTCCCTCTGCTGGGCGGCCAGAACCATAGGCAACGACAGCAGTATGGTTATAATAAATCGTTTCATAGCAGTATGCAGTTTTATGTTCTTTTACTGATAAATGGGTTTCTCTATATTATTTCAGATTTTTGGAAGTTCCCAGGGTGCGCGGTACGTCTTGCAAAGGTAGGAGTCGGCCTCTGCATCGTTGAATGTTTTCCCATCCCAGAACAGTTTCTTGCCGGTACGGTAGGCGATGTTTCCAAGTTGTGAGAATTTGGCAATATGCGCTCCGATTTCGATGTTGGCATTGCAATTCATATTCCTGGTCTTGATGCATTCCAGATGGTTTTTGACGTGCAGGTTGAGTCCACCTCCTCCGTAGCCTTCGTGAAGGGGAACGGCTTCCATTCTTTGTGTGCTGTTGACCACTTCCGGGATGACTTCCCATCCATTCCTGTCGACAACGAGTGTTCCGTTCTCTCCGACATAAGCCACACCGTGGGTTCTTCCGTATGCTCCGTCATTGATGCCGATGGCGTGGTCCCACAGAACGGTAAAATCACCGAAATCATAGATAGTCTGAAGAAGGTCAGGTGTCTCGCAGGCATCATCAGGGTATCCGTATTTTCCTCGTGAAGCCATCACGGATTCATGTGTGGTGAGATTCATTCCATAGTGGGCATAGTCGAGAAGATGCACGCCCCAGTCTGTCATAAGACCACCGGCATAATCCCAGAAC
>JAGHUZ010000145.1 GCA_018064575.1 Candidatus Minthomonas equi | reverse complement strand
GCTGAACTGTGCTTTGCGACTGAAAGTCTCATCGCTTTCCTGAGAATGGTGTTCCAGACGTGAGAGAATACCCTGAAAAGACATCATTTCCGAAAAACCGCCGAAAGCATTCACGCGTATAAGGTCTTCTGTCCCATACAGAAGTATTCCCATCGCCTCTTCTGATATGGTGCTGATGGGTTCATAGAGTGAAAAACCGTATTTCTTCGACATCCCCTCCAAGATGGCGAAAAGCATATTGTCCCTTTTGGGCCCGATGGAGACGATTCCCCCTTCGGCTATACTCTTACCCTGGTCGGGAATGATTTTGGTAAGGTCAACTGTGGAAATGACTCCCAGTCCCCTACAATGTGGGCACGCCCCTTGCGGTGAGTTGAATGAAAATGTATGCGGAGCCGGTTCGGGAAGCGAAAGGCCACTGTCCGGGCAGATGAAATACTTACTGTAATAATCCGTTCCTCCGCTTTCTACATCCAGCACTGATATGGAACCCTTCCCGTAATTCAGCGCCGTCTGTACGGAATTATGTATTCTTTTTTCATCTTCCGGTTTCGGAACCAGCTTGTCGATGACCAGTTCTATGTTATGAACCTTGTATCTGTCCACACCGGAAGTCATATCAGAGATGTATTCAAGTTTTCCGTCCACCCTCATCTGTGAATACCCACGCTTAAGCATACTCTCGAACATCTCCTTATAATGTCCTTTTCTCCCTTTGACCAAAGGAGAGAGAATGATGCATTTGCGTCCGGAGTAATTGTCCATAATCAGGGATACGATTTGTGAATCCGAATATCTGACCATTTCCCTGCCGGTTACCGGAGAGTAGGCTCTGGCTGCACGGGCATACAGGAGGCGAAGGCTGTCGGAGATTTCCGTAACCGTCCCCACTGTAGAGCGCGGATTCTTGTTGGTACTCTTCTGTTCGATGGCTATGGTCGGACTCAAACCGTCTATGCTCTCGACTTCAGGATGTTCCAAAACACCGATAAACTGCTTGGCGTATGCCGACAATGTATCCATATACCGTCTCTGCGCTTCGGCAAAAATGGTATCGAAGGCCAGAGAGGACTTGCCGCTTCCGCTAAGTCCCGTAACCACTACCAGTTTTCCTCTCGGAATCTTGACGGAGACTCCTTTCAGATTATGGGCACTGGCCTTGGAAATATCGATAAAACCGGGCATTACACTTACCTGATGGGTTCAAGAAAAGGATTCGTACCAGCTTCGGTGGCTATGGTGGTGGAAGGGCCGTGTCCAGGATGCACCTCCGTGTCCGGAGGGAGAACCATTATAACATTTTTCAAGGATTCCATAAGGGCATCATAATCCCCTTCCGGAAGGTCCGTCCGCCCTATGCATCCGGCGAAAAGAGAATCACCGGTAAGCACATAATGCTCCTTTTCGTTATAGTAAATGACACTGCCTTTCGAGTGGCCCGGAGTAAAACGGACGACAAGAGAGGTATTCCCGAAAGTAATAATGTCCCCATCTGCGACGCCTGTCGGTTCCGAAGCGGGAGGATCGAAACTATATCCGAAAAAAGCGCAGGTGGATGGAGCCCGGTCTATCTGTGAGATATCCACGGTATTCATATAAATGGGAATGTCCCATTCCCCGGTAATGGCACCGCATCCCAGCATATGGTCGAAATGACCGTGGGTAAGCAGAATCATCACAGGTGTAAGTGAGTTCTCCCCTATGAATTTGAAAAGACGTTTAATCTCGGTTTCAGTATGGCATCCCGGATCCGTGATGGCACATTTTCCACTTTCATCGTACAGAACGTGGCAGCCTGTCCTCAAATCATTGAAATAAAATGTCTTTATCATAATATGATGCAAAAATACAAAAAGGATTGCTATTTTTGCGAAGAATCACATTATATGACAGGACAATGCATATAGCCATAGCTGGAAACATAGGTTGCGGAAAAACGACTCTTACCCGTCTGCTGGCGGAACATTACCGCTTTGAGCCCCTTTATGAAAGCGTCGAAAACAATCCATATATATATGATTTCTATTCCGATATGAAAAGGTGGTCCTTCCAGCTTCAGGTATTCTTTCTCAACAGCCGTTTCTCTGACTTACTCAGCATCAAACCGGGTATGAACGTAATACAGGATAGAACCATATTCGAGGATGCCAGGATTTTCGCTCCGAATCTCCACGATATGGGACTTATGGATTCCAGGGATTTCGAGAATTATTCCTCGCTTTTCGAAAGAATGATGTCACTGGTAAAAAATCCTGATTTGGTCATTTACCTGCGTTCGTCAGTTCCAAATCTCGTGGCTCAGATTCAGAAACGCGGAAGAGAGTATGAAAACACCATCAGACTCGACTATCTGAACGGATTGAACCAAAGGTACGAAGACTGGTTCGAAGGATACGATGGAGAAAAAATCGTCATCAGTGTCGATGACTGCCATTTCGATTCGAAACCGGAAGATTTAAAAAGAGTCACCGATACTTTAGACAGATATATTTTCAAAAACAGATTCTAATACTCGAACAGACTCCCGCCGATAAATTCCCGCAGGATGGAAGAAGCCGGAATCGTGGAAATAACATCCGGCATAACTCCCCTGATGTGAGACAGAATAGTCAGGAGACGTTCCACTTCAGAATGAACTTCATCATTATGTTCCAGAGAATGAAGTAATGGTTCCAAGTAGCATTTCAGTACAGACAGTTCATACACGAGCGAAGTATCGAATGACATATCAGCTTCCTCCTTGAATGGAGCGATGAATTTATACTCTCCGGCCATTACATCCGCCCACCTTTCGATGGTATTGAACGGAATGATTCCACGTGTACGATGATCCCTCAGAATGCGTCGGAGAAGTCTGAAATCTTCAGGCCTGACAGTCAGCGTGTCGTCTTCGAGTGAAGTCATAGTGGAAGCATAGACCTTGAACAGGCGACTGTCGTCCATCAGGGACGTCACTATAGGATTCAAGGCGTGAATACCCTCCATAATAATTATATCCTTCTCACCCATTCTGACCTTTTTACCGCTTGAAACATTCTTTCCGTTTACGAAATCGTAACGGCGCAGTTCGACCTCCTTCCCTGCAAAAAGGGCATTCATCTGAGAAGAAAGCAGTTCCATATTGACGGCACCGGGACACTCGAAATCAAATTTCCCGTTTTCGTCCTTTGGAGTCAATTCCCTGTCCACAAAATAGTTATCCATTCCCAAGACTATGGGGTTCAGGCCAGAAACACGACATTGAATGGCCACCCTGTTCGAAGTAGTGGTCTTACCGCTGCTTGATGGACCGGCGATAAGCACCAGTTTCACATCAGGGCGATTATCGATGACCTCGGCCACATCGCCATATTTCCTTTCATGCAGAGACTCCGCCACGGCTATAAGGGTTCCGGCATTCCCATCTTCTATGATTTTATTTACAGATGAGAGTTGTCCTGTTTCTCCATTACAGTCCACATAGTCTCCGGTATCGGTCACATAAAGTCTCATAACAGCAGTTTCAGAAAAGAGATAATACAATGAACGTCCAGTGAGCGATGATGCCGGCGACGATTCCGCCTATCGTATGGGAAAGAATAGCCTTACCGGTCAGATTCCGGTACCCAAGGGTATCAAGCATAGCGGTATGGGTACTCAGGAATCCGCTCCAGCACATACCCATCGCAGTGAATACCGCGATGGCATTGCCGTCAATCCATCCCTGCTCAATAAAAGCGGGAACGAGCCCCAACGCGGCGCCGACAGCTCCAAGAGAAGTTATGGGGAATGCTATCTGATGAGGGTCATTGAATCCGAAAAGGATATCGAACAAGAAATCAAGTTTCTCGGCAATATACGGGAATAATGCCGTTCCCTGATATGCCACTCCGGTATATTCTTCGACAGAACCGGTATCGAAGGTCAGCATCATCACGAATGTGGAGACTATCAATACTCCGGGGATTATGGCTACTCCTACCATCACACCCGATTTGCCTCCGTCCAGAAGTCCGTTCAACACCCTGATGAAGGTACTCGTTTTTTTCAAGGATTCCTCTGAAGTGTTTTCTTCAGTTTCGGAGCAGACAGCTGCATATTCGTCTTTATATGAAGGTAAATCCATAATGATGAATTTCTGCATCAGCCGCGTGGATACGATACAGCCCGCTATAGCTCCGAACAGACCCACAAACGGTTCCCAGGAATACCCGAAACTGACCATAAACACTATCACTATCAGTCCCATTCCGAAGGCAGTTCCGAAGTTCGTCAGCGAAATGAATTGGAACTTTCTGAAGAATGAGGCATAACGGCTGTCCTTGGCCATAGTGATGAGAGCGGGATTATCCGAAAGAAATGTAACCACCGCACCAAGAGCCGCGGCACCCGGCATATTAAAAAGAGGTTTCATCAAAGGTCGCAGCAGTTTTTCAAGAAGATTCACCACTCCGAACTCCACGAACAGACTTCCGATGGCTCCTGTCAGGACACAGACAGCCATCAGGAACAAGCAGGTGTTGAGTACAAGATCGTGAGCGGTATTCATCATAGTCTTAAGCATATTGGATATTCCCATTACATATCCGAAATATCCGAAAATCACTATCATTACCGTCAGACAGATTACCGCGCTGAAGTTTCGCTTATGAGATTTGCCCATAATTACCTGTGTTCTATGATTTTCATACTGATATCAAGTGCCGTGACGGAATGTGTCAGTGCTCCGACCGATATATAATCAACCCCGGTGGAAGCGACCTCCCGAAGACGGGGGATGGTCATATTGCCGGAGGCTTCGGTCTTCGCACGTCCGCCGATTATCTTCACGGCCTCCGCCATCATAGGGGTCGTCATATTGTCCAGCATAATTATGTCACAGCCGGTGGCAAGGGCTTCACGCACCTGCTCTAGATTTTCGGTCTCCACCTCGATTTTTATCCCGTCAGGTATATGGGTGCGAACTTCCTCCACAGCCTTCGTGATACCGCCGGCCATTCTGATATGATTATCCTTTATCATAACCATATCATATAGCCCCATTCTATGATTCATTCCCCCTCCGTCGTGAACGGCCATCTTGTCAGTCATTCTCATCCCCGGAGCGGTCTTTCTGGTATCCAGCAGCTCCGTACGGAAACCTTCGAGGGCCTCGACGTATTTTGCGGTTTCAGTAGCGATACCCGACATTCTCTGAAAGAAATTGAGCGCTGTCCGCTCAGCCTTGAGAAGAGCGGGATAACTGCCCACGATGGTCATAATAAGGTCTCCCTTCTTCACACGCGAACCGTCGGGAAAGAATACGTTGAAAACCATATCCTCCTGAAAACGGCGGAAAACTCTTTCCACTATCGACACTCCGGAAATCACACCATCACCCTTGGCCGTCATAGTGGCCGTGGCACTGACCGTTTCAGGAATAAGAGAATCAGTGGTTATATCGCCTGTGGCAATATCCTCTTCGAGGGCGAGGTCTATTATTTTATCTATCAGGTCCATTATTTTCATTAACAGATTTAACACTGAGTTTTTCCCCTATGCGCTGGACTGTGTGAAGGGTGAACTTTTCTTCGAGAACAGGATAATCCTCACGATAATGCCCTCCACGGCTTTCCCGGCGGAAACGGGCACCGGTCATTATCAGATAAGCCACCGTCAGAAGTTTTCTGGATGCCTCATCATAATACTCATACTTGCGGGGACCGAGCGAGGCGCGAACTGTCTTGACCAGATTCAGACCTGTCGAGAGCAGAAGTTCCGAGCGTATGATGCCGGAACAATTGTTCATCGTATGCGCTATCTGGTTCTTCAGGGCTACATACGCATCGCGGGCGGCATCATTTTTCGTATAAAGTTTCCCGAACTCAGGGACATTTAGCAGTGTGCCGCATTCAGTGGAAGCGGCGATGGCACGGTTAGCGAAAACGATACATTCTATCAATGAATTGGAAGCAAGCCTATTGGCACCCATTATGCCGGTGGAAGCCACTTCCCCGCACACATACAGCCTCTTTATGTCGGTTCTGCCGTCCATATCCGAAGCGACACCCCCCACTGTATAATGGGCGGCAGGCGCGATGGGGATACTGTCAGTCATATCGTAACCGTATTCGGCACATTTGGCGACGAGATTAGGAAATCTGGAACGGATTTTATCGGAGTTGAGATGCTTTAGAGAGAGCATCACGTACGGTCTGTCATCCTTGGCCATCTGCTTGAAAATGGAACGGGCGACTATATCCCTCGGAGCCAGTTCAGCCAGTTCGTGAATGGGCAGCATAAACCGTTTCCCACTCTTGTCGAGCAGATGTGCACCCTCCCCTCTTACGGCTTCACTGATAAGGAAGGCCTTCGAAGAATTTTCTATGAAGAGAGAGGTCGGATGGAACTGTATGAATTCCATATCGATTATACGGCATCCGGCATTATAGGCCATAGCGATACCATCCCCTATGGTAGTCTCCGGATTCGTGGTTCTGGTATAAATGGCGGCCGTTCCTCCTGATGTCAGGAAGGTATGTTCGGCATATATCAATTCCTCTTCGCCGGATGTTTCATTCCAGCACCTGACACCGTAACAGACACCGTCTTTCACCAGAAAATCGATGACCGATATATTCTCGCGGATAGTGATATTCGGGTCCGCCTCCACTTTCGAGATAAGGAACTCGGTGATGAATTTACCGGTGGAGTCACCTCCCGCATGAAGGATTCTGTGGCGGTGATGCCCCCTTCCAGACCCAACGAAAGTTTCCCGTTCTCGGTATCGAACTTCATACCCTCTTCGATAATTTCGCGGATACGGTCAGGTCCTTCGTGGACGAGGATTTCCACAGCACGGTTCTCGCACAGTCCGCGACCGGCTATAATGGTATCCGTAAAATGAATTTCGGGGTCATCCTCAAGTGTGGTGACGGCGGCAATACCTCCCTGTGCATTATAGGAATTGCTTTCCCTTAGCTGTCGCTTGGTCAGTACCAATACCGACCCGAACGCAGAGGCCTTATGTGCAGTATAGAGGCCTGCAAGCCCACTGCCGATTACAAGATATTTTATCATTGAACAGATTCTTATACAAGACCGCTGAATCCCATAAATGCCAGCGCGAGAATACCGGCTGTCACGAGTGCAATGGGAACACCCTTGAAGGCTTTGGGAACATTCGAAAGTTCCAGCTGCTCACGTATCCCCGCGAACAGTATGAGCGCCACACCGAAACCCATAGCCATAGCCACTGAATAGAGAACCGATTCACCGAGGTTCAGCATATGGGCCTCCCCGCCGAAGGCGAATTCCTTCGAAACGACCATAATGGCCACACCGAGAACACAGCAGTTCGTGGTAATCAAGGGAAGAAAAATACCGAGAGCCTTATACAAAGCCGGTGATATTTTCTTCAGGATAATTTCTATCATCTGAACCAAGGCTGCTATAACCAGAATGAAGGTCAGCGTCTGCATAAATTCTATGCCGAGTGGAACCAGAATGTAATACTGGAGCAAATAGGTCACCAGTGTCGAGATGGCCATAACGAAGCACACTGCAGCAGCCATTCCCATCGCCGTATCCACCTTGGTGGAAACTCCCAGAAAAGGACAGATGCCCAGGAACTGGGTAAGTACGATATTGTTTACGAATATCGCAGATATGATGATTATCAGAATTTCCATAAGTTTTCGAGTTTTACTGTTACAAATTTCCGGTAAGCTTTCTGAATATGACCATCAGGTATGCCAGCACGAAGAATGCACCCGGAGCCAGAACGAAGGCCAGTATTCCGTCGCCCTCCATAAACTTGAAGCCGAAAGCGGAACCGGAACCGAGTATTTCACGAACCAGACCTATGAGAGTGAGGGCACAGGTAAAGCCGAGCCCGACACCGAGTCCGTCACAGGCCGAATCGAGTACACCGTTCTTGTTGGCGAATGCCTCGGCACGGCCGAGGACTATGCAGTTCACCACTATCAATGGAATGAACAGACCCAGCACTTCATACATAGAAGGAACAAAAGCCTGCATCACGAGCTGGAGAATGGTTACGAACGATGCGATGATTACAATATAGCACGGTATTCTCACCTTATCGGGAATGCCCCCGGCCACAAGGGAGATGAATATGTTTGAAAGTATCAGCACGAACATCGTGGCCACACCCATACCGAATCCGTTAATGGCAGATGTCGTCGTACCCAGTGTGGGGCACATTCCGAGTACAAGTACAAAAGTGGGGTTATCCTTGACAAGCCCCTTTAATATAATTCCACCCTTACTCATTGCATTCCGATTTACAGGTTATTGACTGAAAGACAGCATACGCTCTGGAAAGAGCATCGGCATAAGCCCTTGAAGAAATGGTGGCGGCAGTGATGGCATCTATGTCCCCGCCGTCCTTTTTCACTGTCAGTTTGAAACTTGAAGGATTTTTACCTTTGAACTGTTCATAGAACGAGGGGTCCGTCATCTTGGCACCGAGACCGGGAGTCTCGCTGTGGGATATTACTGATGTCCCGCAAATATTGCCTTCTATATCAAAACCTACCATTACCTTTACAGTTCCCGAAAAGCCTCTGTTCGTATTGGACTCCACCGCAAATCCCACCGGAACACCGCCGGAACTTGCAGGATACACGGTCAATGAGTCCCCTTCGGAAAGTCCCACCTTGAACACTTCCCCGGAAGGAGTATTGTCGAATGCCGGAACTACCGACGAAATCGCGGCATTGGTCTTGGCCACTGCGGCAGCCTCGATAGGTGCTTTGGTGACGCCATACACAAGCCCCAGAAGAGCAGAGCATACGAGACATACCTCTGACAGTCTGAGTACCATATTTTTAAATGAAGATTCTACAGCCATAACTTAAGTATTATTTGGCGCCGAAGCGAGCCGGTCTCATATATTTGTTGAGAAGCGGAACCACGGCATTCATAATGAGGATTGCGAATGAAACACCTTCGGGATATGCTCCGAAGAAACGTATCAGCACTGTGAGTAAACCTATTCCTATGCCATAGACGATTTGACCGGAACAGCTCATTGGAGACGTAACATAATCAGTAGCCATAAAGATGGCACCCAGAAGAACACCACCGGTGAGGATATTGAACACCGGACCTGTGAAACTTGAAGAATCTATAAGATAGAAAATGCCCGAAACGACGAAAACGGTTCCTATGACGGCCACCGGTATGGTCGGCTTGATGACCTTGCGCACCAGCAGATAGATAAAGCCCAGTATCAGGGCCAATGCTGATGCTTCACCGGCGGAACCTCCTATCCGCGCGAAAAGCATCTGTCCGCAGGAGAGAGAAGGATGGGCAGTAAAAATCTGCTCCGGAGTCAGTCCGGTCTTCAGCCCTTCCTTCACAATGGAAAGAGGAGTGGCACCCGAAAATGCATCGGTTCCGGCACTTATCCAGCCCTGAGGAATAGTCCAGTCTGTCATTATTACCGGAAATGAAACGAGCAGAAATACACGGGCGGTGATGGCGGGATTGAAAATGTTTTGCCCCAGACCGCCGAAGGTCATTTTCACGATTCCTATGGCCACAATGGAACCGATAAACACTACCCACCAGGGAGTGCAGGGAGGAAGGTTCAAGGCCAGCAGCACACCGGTGACGGCTGCGGAACAGTCATTTACCGTCACTGCCGTCTTAAGAATGAATTTCTGAATCAGATATTCAAGGATGACACAGGACAGAACCCCCACCATAAGAAGTCTGACAGCTGAAAAGCCATAAGACAGAATCGACACCAGCATAGCCGGAAAAAGGGCTATGAGCACATCTCTCATAAGTCTGCGTGTCGTCAGGTCACTGTGAATGTGAGGGGAAGGAGATATAATCAAATTTCTCATTTTAAGTTCTATTTCTTGGGACGACTTCTCATTATTCTGATTACCTCACCCTTGGCTCCGCGGATGTAATCTAAAAGAGGGATATTGGCCGGACAGGTAAAGAGGCAGCATCCGCACTCTATACAGTCATACACATTGTGAGCTTCGAGCTCATCCATTCTGCCCGCACGGGCAAGTTTGTTAAGGAGATACGGTTCAAGCCCCATAGGACAGGCATCAATACATTTCCCGCAACGGATACAGTTCGATTCAGGCTTTCTGACCGTCTGTTCCTCCGTCAGAATCAGGAGAGCGCCATTGGCCTTCACCGTAGGAGCTTTCAAATTGGAAACCGCCTTCCCCATCATCGGACCTCCGCTGATTATCTTGGCGGCATTTTCAGGAACACCTCCCGATAACTGAAGAATTTCTTCGTAAGGCGTACCTACACGGACAAGCCAGTTATGTGACTTGGCCAGACATTCACCCGTTACCGTCACGGTATTGTCTATCACAGGCTTGTTTTTCTGCACAGCTTCATATACAGAAAGTGCAGTGGCAGCATTCTGAACCACCACTCCGGTATCTATGGGCAGTCCCATAGAAGGAACGCTTCGTCCCGTCACGGCATCGATGAGCTGCTTTTCACCTCCCTGCGGATATTTTTTCTTGAGAACCACCACTTCTATCTCGGGATACTGTGAAGAAAAACTCTTCATACTGGCTATAGCCTCGGGCTTATTGTCTTCGATTCCCACGAAAGCCTTGTTTACATCAAGAGCCTTCATCAGTATCCGGGTACCGATAAGAATCTCCTCCGGTCGTTCCAGCATTATCCTGTAATCCGATGTCAGATACGGTTCACACTCTGCCCCGTTGATTATCAAGAATTCAGCTTTCTTGCCCGGAGGGGGGCAGAGTTTGATGTGAGTGGGGAATGAAGCGCCACCGAGTCCTACGACTCCGCACTCCTTTACTCTCGCCACGATTTCTTCTCCGGTCATCTTAATATCACGGACTATGTCGGAACTGCGGTCGATGTTCTCCATCCACTCATCACCCTCCACATCGATGATGACACTCATCACTTTGTTTCCGGCCAAATCCGCCACCGGTTCCACGGAAAAGACCGTCCCGGAAACCGATGAATGAACATTGGCCGACATAAATCCGGAAGGCGTCGCGATAAGCTGCCCCACCTTGACCTTGTCCCCTTTCTGGACTATCGGAGTCGCAGGGGCGCCAAGATGCTGGGACATAGAAATATAGGCACGCGAAGGAACAGGCATCACCTCCACGGCACAGTCATTGCTGATTTTATGGTCATTCGGGTGAACTCCACCCATTTTGAAAGTCTTGCTCATTTCCTATTCCTCCTTCTTTTCTGTTACAGTGGTTTCAGCCTTCGGCAATACCGGCTCCTTCGCCGCAACAGCTTCTGCGGAAGGAGCGGAGGCAGATTTCACCGGACGCGGAGGGAAATTCACTGCGTGTATAGCTTGCGTGGGACATTCGTCGAAACACTTGCGGCACAGTTTGCACTTGGTGAAATCGATGTAGGAGAGATTATCCTCCACCGTTATAGCCCCGAAGGGACAAACCTTTTCACACTTGCGGCAACCGATGCAAGCAGCGCTGCACGCCTTCCTCGCCACTCCTCCCTTGTCCTTGTTCATACAGGAAACAAACATACGGCGGTTTTTGGGACCCTTGTTGCGAAGTTCTATAATACCTTTTGGACAAGCCTTCACACAGTTCCCACATGCTGTACAGAGTTCTTCATCCACCTCTGGAAGAAGCGTTTCCGGATTGATTCTGATGGCTCCGAAAGGGCACGCCTTTTCACAGTCACCACATCCGAGACAGCCGTATCGGCAGCCCGTATCCCCGGAATAGAGAGCATTTTTGACCTTGCAGGAAGCAGTTCCGTCGTAAACACTCGTTCTGGGGCGATTTTCACAGGAACCGTTACAACGGACCACCGCCACCATCGGAGCCTTTTCGACAACCTCCACCCCAAGTTTCATAGCCACTTTCTTCATCACGGCATTTCCCCCTACAGGGCAGAAAATTCCGTCCAAAGACGGTGCCTTGACTGCATTCTCCGCAAAGGCCCGGCATCCGGCAAATCCGCATCCGCCACAATTGGCTCCCGGCATCACGGATTCCACCTCATCTATTCTCGGATCCTCTTCCACACGAAATCTTCTGGCGACAAAGAAGAGAATGACCGCAAGAACCAGACCGAGCAGAGTAAGTGTCAGTACTGTAAATAGTAATGTATTGGTCATATCTGTATATTAATTGTTTCCCGATTCTATTACAAATTCGTACGATTTTTCTATCTTGTCCCTGAAAATCCTGATTCCCAGATAATACAGCGCTACGAACGCGAGGCATACCACACCCTGCACCACTTCGTTTTCAGTGACATTCGGCAAATATAGCAATAATACCAGAAGAATCACCAAGGGAATACCATAACAGATGCCGACGGCTTTCATTCCAAGATAACGTTTCAGCACGATATCCACCTTATCCCCTTCAGCGTAGTCATAACCTAACCTGTTCCTGACCTGAATACTGCCCTCCTCGGAGTCGGATGCACCGCATACTCCTCTGGCGTGACATCCTGCACACGCCGACTCCGTCAAGAACTTTACTGTTATATAATCCGGAGTCACCTCGGTGACTGTCCCCGGATGTCTGATATCTTTCTTTTCTCCTGATTTTTCGGATTTTTTCATTTTATCTTGCTGCTTAAAGGATGTTTCAAATTTTCGTAAGCGATAAGCCTCCCCATTACCGTTCCGACCCTGATGGGCGACTCTATCCACAAGGGGATTTTGTTCCTGTCATCGGATATCCACAGAAATATTTCATAATCCCCATTGAAAACCTCCCCCTCTATAACCATTAGAGCGAATTTCATCGTATTGAAAGTTCCCATTTTGGGAATTTTCTTGACTTCACGTCCCTCGAACCTGAAATAGATATCATAAATTTCCTCATCGATTACAAATGAGAGAGGATAATTCTTCCCCGGAACTACTGCCGAATAATCCATATTGCGCGCCGCATAAAACAACGATATCAAATCGTAAGTGCACGGCCGCCCGGCGAGCAGAGTATCCTTGCTGCGCCCGGAACTGATATAACGCGCCTTTGCATCTATTTCATCCGTCGCAGTATTCCAATGCATATCATTGGTTACTTTGTATCCACCTTCATCAATATCACGGTGAAACCATATAGGACGCCCGTTATCTGAGAAAAAACGGGATTTGTACACATCCCTTACCTTGAAGAACGAATCAAAGAATTTCACGGTCTCACCGCTGGCCACACTCTGAAATGTAGGCCGACCCTCATAATATGGGGCAGGGGAAAGTTCCATCCGAGCATTCCCGACATCGGAGCGGATTCCAAGACACCTGTACTGGATTACATAACTCAGTTTTTCACCGGAATTGAATGCCCTGGATGAAGGCGGAACAGAAGCGGCAGGGGTACAGTCCGAGATGGACTGTGCCGATGCGCATATCCTGAAAATCAGAAGAAATACGAGAATGAATATCCTGTGCATCATCACCGTCAGAATGCATTCCCGAATTCAGACGGAGCACCGAATTCATCCGCTATCCCATCATCGGTGAGTCCGTTCAGACTGGACTCACGCTGCGTTATCATTCCTCCGTCACCCGTGAATGAAATTTCTCCGAAATCCGCATCATCAGCATCCACGAACTTGGCCTCGGATGCCCGGAATTTCATATTCACATTTTCAGTGGAGCCGTTACGGTGCTTGGCTATGATAATTTCCGCCAGTCCCTTGCTAGCCACATCATCATCCGCCATTCCGTAATATTCCGGTCTGTGGATGAACATCACGATATCGGCATCCTGCTCGATGGCACCCGACTCACGAAGGTCGCTCAACTGGGGACGCTTGTTTCCACCGCGGGTCTCCACGGCACGGCTCAGCTGAGACAACGCGATAATGGGAATATTCAGTTCCTTGGCTATTCCCTTGAGTGAACGCGATATATTGGAAACCTCCTGCTCACGCATCCCCCGCAGTTCCACAGGCCCCGTCATCAGCTGAAGATAGTCTATGATAATCAACTTCACTCCATTCTGGCGCACCTGCTTCCTCGCCTTTGAACGGAATTCGTAAATCGATAGACCGGGAGTATCATCGATATAAAGCGGTGCCTTGCTCAAATCCTTGATTCTCTCATTAAGCTGAATGAGCTCGAAATCCATAAGTTTTTTTCCACCGCGTATCTGTTCGGAAGAAAGTCCGGTTTCGGAAATCAACAGACGCTTGGCTAACTGCACCGATGACATTTCCAATGAAAAGAATGCCACCGGAACGTGATGGGTGACGGTCATATTGCGAGCCATCGTAAGAACAAATGCAGTCTTACCCATCGCGGGACGGGCAGCTATGATAATCAAATCCGATGCCTGCCATCCCAGTGTCACCCTGTCAATGCCCGTATATCCGGAAGGGACTCCGCTCAGGCCGTCCGTGCGCTTCTGGTGATTCTCTATTTCATCGTTGGCATTGGCTATAACTTCCCTTATGGGTAGGGTCTCCCTCTTGACGTTTTTCTCTGTCAGGGAAAAAATACTCTCCTGAGACTTGTCCAAAAGGTCATCCACGGGAACGGAATCATCGAATGAGTCTTTCTGAATCTGATAACTGATTTTGATCAGTTCCCTCTGAATGTATTTCTGAAGCAGTATCTTGACGTGATAATCCACGTGGGAAGCGGCACCGATTTTATTGGCCAGCTGACTCAGGTAGAACGGACCTCCCACCTCTTCCAGAGAATCGGTTTTCTTCAGTTCCTGAGCCACTGAAAGATAATCCGTAGGATTGTGATTCACAGCCAGAGACTTGACCGCCTCGAAAATCTTTCTATTCACCTCCTTGTAGAAACATTCGGGAGAGAGGGCATCGAGGACATCGGGAGCCACTTCAGGATCGAGCAACAATGCCCCCAGAACCGCCTCTTCGACATCCGGAGCCTGAGGTGGAACCTTACCAGCATCGACACTGATGGCTTCCAGATTCACTTCTTCTTTTTTCGCTTTGTATGTCTTGGCCATTTTTTTCTGTAAAGATAGCAAATTTCAATCCCCGTCCGGGAATTCTTTATCGACAAATATAACAACGCCATCCGAAATCTCAGCCCAAGATATACGGATGGCGCATTCAGTGTTGAAAAAAAATTATTCTTCCTTTTCGAAATCGCTGCTGACAAGAATACGTCCGCAATATTCGCAAACAATAATCTTCTTGTTCATAGCTATGTCCAGCTGACGCTGAGGCGGAATCTTATTGAAACATCCACCGCACGCATCCCTCTTCACGGTCACTACCGCCAGATGATTGTGAGCATTGCTTCTCACCTTGTGGTAAGCGGCGAGCATTCTTTCATCCACACCTTTCTCGTATTCCGCAAGTTTGGCCTTGAGAACTTCCTCTTCACGGGCAGTATCCTCGATGATGGAAACAAGTTCCTTCTTCTTGTTTTCCAAATCTTCTTCCCTACCTTTAAGCGTCTCTATGGCTACATCCAGAGCTTCTTTCTTAACTGCAAGCTGATCTGTGGCCTCACGAAGCTTCTTCTGTGCAAGTTCCTTTTCCAAGCCCTGAAATTCTATTTCCTTGGAAATGGATTCATATTCAAGGTTATTGGCGACGTTGTTCCTCTGCTCATCGTATCTGGTAATATTGTCCTCACAATTTTTGATATCGATTTTCTTAATGGATATCAAGGATTCCTGTTCTTTTATTTCAGTCTGCAGTCTGCTGATTCTGGTGTTCAGACCGGCGATTTCATCCTCCAGGTCTCTGACCTCCTCCGGCAGTTCTCCTCTGAGAAGGTGAATTTCATCGATTTTACTGTCTATTTTCTGAATCATATAAAGGGAGCGGAGCTTCGACTCCATAGTAACCTCGTCATTATTCTGATTCTTCATATTGGTGGACAGGGAAACGAAAGTTTCTCTGTGGTCAATAGGTGTTTCCACCATCACGATTTTCTTCTTGGGAGTAGCCATTATTTGATTACTTGATTTATATTTTCAAACTGCAAATGTATTAAATTTTTCATTTAAGAAATGATTAAAAAAATAAGAATTGAAGTTAATCATTTCAAAACAGATTCTTAAAC
>JAGHUZ010000183.1 GCA_018064575.1 Candidatus Minthomonas equi | reverse complement strand
GAATATTCCTCTGGAGACAATATGCCGTATCACCGGATTCACCCCTGAACAGATGGGACTCATCTCGAAAGCACTCTGACAGACGCCTCAGAAATATCCTTCAGCTGCCTCCAATGCCTTGAAAAAATCTTCACCCCAAGCCCGTATGATGGGAGTCTTCAGAAACTGATAGACTTTTATCCCCTTTTTCTTTCCACGTGCAAATGCATCCCGGCATATATCCCATCTATGGAGATTCAGTGCCGTGGTACCATCCTTGAAGGTGGAGACCCTGATAGGGTAAAGTTCACAGGAAAGAGGTTTTTTGAAAACTCCTGCGAGCAGTTCTCCGTTCTCACGCCTGCGGCAATATGAGCGTTCCATAGCACACAGGCAGTTATCATCTTCATCATACATACAATAGGCACACTCTCCCCCGTTCCCCTTGAGCGGCGTGACCATTTCTCCGGTGACATCTATTTCGAAAAAACCGGTTCTGTCTATCACTTCCCGTCCTTCTTCCGACATCAGGGAGGAAAAGCGCGGATATATCTTTTCTATCTCCTCCGCTTCGCTTTCATCCAGAGGCGCCCCACTGTCCCCTATGATACAGCAAGCTCCTTTGCATACAGGGTAATCACACGCGAAGTATTCCGTTACAATATCGGCCGAGACGAGTATGTCACCGATAGCGAAAAAAGAGGGGTATGTATCTTTTTCCTTCATTCTGCCAGTAAGTTAACTATTATATCATCTGAAATAAACCACTTGTCCGAAGGAATCCGGTATCTTCCATCCCGTAAAGCAAGCCGTCCGCAGGAAAGAGCTTCCTCCAACTTCCCGCACCCCACAGCCGCCGCTTCCAGAGCGGAAACACCTTCGGCAGTCCTGAGTCCAAGCATAATTTTTTCCTCCACTATCTCTTCATCGGAAAGAGTCTCGGACTCCGGTGAGACTTTCCCATCAGCATCAATGTACCCCTCCACGTCATCAGGATTCCAACTCCTTGTCCTCCCGCAGAAAGAGTGGGCCGCCGGTCCCAGTCCGATATAAGGTTCACGAGTCCAATAAGATGAATTGTGCCTTGAACGGAAAGGAGAAACTTCATTATCCGTCTTCAATGCAAAATTCGAGATTTCATACTGTTCGTACCCTCCTTCGGCAAGAATTTTCTGAAGCAGTTCATACTGCGCCGCGCAATATGAATCTTCCGGTTCCCTGTATTTACCCTCCGCCTTCATCTGTCCCAAAATGCTGCCCGCCTCTATGCTCATCTGGTAGGAAGAGATGTGCTCCGGCTTGAGAGCCATCACAGTTTCCAAATCGCAGTTCCACCTTCTCATCCCTTCGGCAGATGTTTCCCCGGGTATCAGATACCCGAAAATCAAATCCAGCGAAATATTCCCGAATCCAGCTTCGCGCAAAGTGTCGAATGCTTTCAGGGCAGCGGCGCCGTTATGCCGGCGGTTCATCCACTTTAAGGCCGGGTCATCGAATGACTGGACACCCATACTGACTCTGGACACTCCGGCCGCCTTCCATCCGCTTGCTTTTTCGTATGACAGGTCATCCGGATTCAGTTCCATCGTAAATTCGTCAAAGCGCCGGCCTCCCCGGAAAAATTTTTCCGCCCTTCGGGCAATGTCCCCGATTTGAGACGGGGAGAGCAGGGAAGGGGTTCCGCCGCCTATGTAAAGGGTGGACGGTATGATATTGCCGCAGGCGGAGAAGAAATGCCTCCGGTACTCCATTTCACGAAAAAGGGAATCGAGCCATCGCCCGATTCCCCGCTGGTCACATATTGAATAAAAGTCGCAATAAGTACAGAATGATTTGCAAAAGGGTATATGAATATAGACCCCCGCCATTTATTTAAGCAGCAAGTCGGTAGTTCCGAGCAGTCCCTCTTCCGTATAGACTTCCGCTACGTAAACTCCTTTCGAGAAAGATGCTGCGGGATAGTATATGGAGAGGTCCACCTCCGCGCCCTGATAATCCACTTCGCGCCTTTCAGAGTAAATCATACTCTCTCCGGCGACTGTAAATATCTGGTCCTGCCCGTCAGCCATCAGAATGCCGTCCGGGTCCTTTATCCTGATGTAAATATACTTGTACCCGTGTTCTGCAATGGAGTTCTCGACAAGCGTGACATTTACCTTGAGTTTTACGACACGGCTGCTGCGAACGGTCTCCTTTCCGTTCCCGGCGAGAGCCACCATCGAGATGGCGCGCCCCTTGAGCTGCGAGCCCTGTTCGATTTTCTTGGCGTATTCATTAGCGGTGCGGCTGGCCTCTTCGTACTGCTTCTTGGATTTCTTGGCCTCTGCACGTGCCTGAGATGCTTCTTCACGAAGCTGGCTGTTCAGTGTGTTGAGTGAATCTATCTGAACGATATAATGTTTCATAACTGCGCGGAGAGTTCCGAGTTCCTTTTCGTACTGACGGAGTTTGGCCTTGTTAGTGGCTTCTGTTTTCTTGACTCTCTCAAGCAGCTGCTCCACTTTTTCACGTTCGCGGTCCAATTCGACGTTGATACTGTCATTCGTGGAGGAGAGGACTGCATAATCTCCCTTCAGTTCTTCCATCTGCTGTGTAAGCTGGTCTTTCTCAATGGTCAGGTCATCTATCATACCGTTCCTGTCAGACCAGATATAAATCAAAACACCCAATAGAACCACCGCTACCACAGCCAGTGCTATGGTGATAGTTTTATAAATGTTTCTTCCGTTCTCTTCTTCTTCCATAGCTTCCATAGCGATATAAAAATTAAATTATTCAATCATTCCTTAAACATTTGCAAAAATAACAAAAAAAAGATTTATTTTAGCGTGAAATGAATAAGAATCTGTTTCAAACAGCTTCTTAATTATTTCAAAACAGATTCTAAACTTCAATTTTATCGTGAAATGAAATATTTGCTGCGCTCTGTAAAAACCTTCATCTGGTTCAACTGTTTTTTCGCCGTCATCATAACCGTAATGGCTCTCGCCATACCGTAATATGACCTGTCAATGGCCTTCGCATTCGATGGGAGAATGTTCGTTCCCGGGTCACAGTGGAAAATTCTGGGGATGTTCGCGCTGATGGCAGCCATTTATCCTTCCTTTTCCTACGTCACCCGAAAGGCACTCTCTGAAAAGCCTTTCGAAGAAAAACGTTCACAGATTATGGGAGTATTCGAAATTCAGGAATATGTACTTGAGAATGAAGATGATTCCAAACTGACATTCAGAAAGAAATCGAAACTGGCAAGACTTATGAGAATGTTCGAGGATACCGTCACCATCACCAAAGGGGAATCCCCTTTTATGGTCAACGGCCCCAGAAAAGACATTCTGCGCATCGTTTCCGGAATCGAATCAGCCTGCAGAGAATATTAGGGAGAATTTTTGAAACAGACTACTGAAAACGACAAAGTTGACGTCTTTATTGGTTGTCGTCTTCCTGTCCTCGGCCACATCATTTGCAGAAAATCCGCACACAGAATACAAGATTCGCTGCCGCAGGAATTTTACCGGCATCCTACGCATTGACGTATGCGCTGATATTTCGGAAAACGCAACCGAAGGGCACAAGGCTTGCATATACATACCGAAGGTAAGATTCGGACTGAAATGGCGGAAAGTGGACAATCCCTC
>JAGHUZ010000014.1 GCA_018064575.1 Candidatus Minthomonas equi | reverse complement strand
GCATAAGGTGGATTGTGCCCCGCATTGGCATAGGTCAACATTCCCGTCTCCGAATCATATATTCCCACAAAAGCGGTTACGAACATCAATCTCGTATTTTTCTGAGAGAAAGAGTCATTGACAGCCCCGAGTATCTCTGCAGGGGAATAGCCCATTCTGGCCAGCTGGTGGAAATGTGTAAGAACAACGGCCATCAGCAGTGCCGCCGGAATACCCTTCCCGGACACGTCCGCTATGACTATCATCGTTCTGGTGCCGTCCAGCTGCAAATAGTCATACAGGTCTCCCCCGACATTTTTGGCCGGTTTCATCACCGCCTTGACGGTGCAATGGTCCAGAGATGCCACCGCAGATGTCAGGATGTTCTTCTGGATATCTACGGCAATGTCCATTTCAGCCTTCTGGCGTTCCTGCTCCCTGTTCAGGCGGGAAATATCCTCCACATATCTGTCCATATCCTCCGTCATATGGTTGAAGGCATCGACCATCATAGTGTACTCGTCACTTTCGTCCGAATCCAGTTTCAAGACAGAACGCTTGCCGCCTGCCACATATTCCGACATTCTTTCGGATATACGCTGCGCAGGTTTGGAAACCATCCTCACTATCAGCAGATAGAGCAATACCGCTATAAGCACTATTATTCCGAAAAGAGCCAGGCATATAAGCGCGAAAACGTTCATCACACTTCCGAGAAGGTCATTCACAGACACGACTACCCCCGTCATCGAGCGGTTTCCGAAAGCATCGTTGACAGCCGTTGATACGAAGAGTCCCCTTCCGAAAGTATCACTTTCCTCGATAGCGAACATTTTTCCTCCGTTCCATACAGCTTTTTCCCCTTCCGTAAGAGTGTATTCTTCTTCCCTGCCCACCATATGGTCTTCATTGATTTCTCCGGTTTCACTGTCCTTCCACGTCACCGACAAGTATTTTATCGTTCCTTTTTCAAGGTCTGGGACATAAGCGAAGATGCAGTCCACACGATACCAGCTGCACATATATTCCCCGAAGTATGAAAGTTCATCGCTATACGACAAGTCTATCGGCACATTGGCTTTCTCCGCATCATAAATGATGAGGTCCGAATAAATTCCCCCAAGTGATTTGGCATAACGTTCAGCATCCATCCTTACAAGGGAAATGATGGAGTAGAAAGCCCCGGCGAGCAGCAGTATGAATGCGGCCAAAAGCACCACTGACACTCTGAGTGACAGTTTACGCGCTATCGAATTTTTCATTTCAATTTTCATCAGCTTCGAAATAGTCAAGTGTAAGAAGACTTTCTATGGCTCTCTCCAGATACGAACTGTCCACCAGAGGCCAGGAGAAGCCGAGCCGGTAAAGCACGTTGGCAGAGAACAGATTATCCGTTTCGACCATATGCAGGTCAGGACGGTCGTTCGTGACAAGTCCCTGCAGTTTGGAATTAATCTTGGAGTCTCCCAGCATCCTGTAGTAATCGGCATAATACTCCTCGTCGGAAACAGCTTTGATGCTGAGACCACAGCGATTGCTGGCTTCGATAAGCTGCATTTCGTCGAAACCGAAACGACTGTCGGCGTGGAAGGCAGTAAACCTGTCATCGGTACCTGAAAGCAGCACTATGGCTCTGGCTGTCATATCAATAGGCGAGAAGTTCATCGGGTCGGTGGCGTGACTGATGGGACACTTGCCTATGGTGACAAAACCTCTCAGGGCATTCATAAACGCATTGGTATTGAAGTTTATCTGGAATTCGCCGTCGCTGTGACGCCCCATCAGGTTCCCCACACGGATGATTTTTCCTCGGAGTCCGTTTCTGATAGCCTCCAGCATCTTCAGTTCTGCGTGATATTTGGATATACAGTACTTGTTATCCATATCGTCTATGACGAAGAGTTCATTTTCGTGCATTTTGACCTGCCTGATATAGGTCCGGGCAGTATGCACACCGGGTACGGACACTGTGGATATCTGAATCATTCTGGCACCCGCGGTCCGGGCCGCTGTGATAAGGTTTTCCACTCCGTGGACATTCACCTTTTCGATGATGTCATCGGAAGCGTAATGTTTCACTACGGCAGCACAGTTAATAAGTGTATCGAAGTGAATGTCAGCGAGTTTTTCTACTATATTGTCATCGGTGATATCAGCATCCAACACTTGTATGCGGTCGATGAACGCTTCCTCGAACGGATTATCGAAATAGTACATCAGCATATTTTCCAGACGCAGTTCCGAAGAGGCCATATCCCCTCGCCTCACCAGACAGATGACACGCCCCTCACGGCGGTCAAGCAGTTCCTTGAGAATATGGATGCCCAAAAATCCGACGGCTCCGGTAAGCAGTACGTCTCCGACGGGTTCCCTCTCCACGAGATGCGCGAACTCGATGGTATTGTACTTCAGCGTTTCCCGGATTTCAGGTTCCGTGACGATTCCGGAATCTCCGGCAATGGCAGCCTCTGAAGCACCGGCATCGGAAGTTTCACGCTTCTGCGATTCGATGTACTGAGCAAGTTCTTCAGGGGTTGGATGGTCGAAGATGTCCTGATATTCCACCTTTATACCCTTGGACATCAGTTGCATAATGGCTTTGGAAGCGGAGAGGGAAGTCCCCCCCATTTCGAAAAAATTATCATCGGCGAAATATTCATCCTGTCCCAGGATAGATCCGAACAGGTCACAAATCTGCTGCTCCAGTGATTTTTTCGGGGCCTTGCGCTCCCCTTTCTTCCTGCTCTCGCGCTTTATTTCGGGGAGAGCCTTGACATTAACCTTGCCGCTCGCGGTAAGTGGAATGCTCTCTATCTGCATCATCACATC
>JAGHUZ010000033.1 GCA_018064575.1 Candidatus Minthomonas equi | reverse complement strand
CTTTCCTTCAGGAGACGAATCACTGACAGAGGCATATTATTCCATCGATGGCCGCCACCACTCCGAATATCATAATGGCGGCACCTGAAATCCGGTTCAGGATAAGCAGCTGCTTCATTTGGAACCAGTTCCTGAATCTGTTTATCAAAGCAGTCAGGAAGAACCACCACAGGACAGTTCCTGTCAGCACACCTATCAGTATGACGGCGGAAAGGTTTTCCTTATCGGTTCCTGCACCGACAAATGCTATCATACCCAACATAAACAGGAATGCCCCCGGATTCGATATAGTCATCAGAATAGTGGACAGGTAATCTGTCAGATAATTCTTTTTCCGCCTCTTTCCACCGGAGAAATTGGACAATTGTGACACCGGGTTCGTTCTGTAAGTGAATATTCCGAAAAGTAATACGATTACTCCTCCGACGAGCATTACTTCATTCTGAGCCTTTTTAATAAACTCCTCGATAAATGAAACACCGAGCAGGGAAATGGCAGCAAAAAAAGTATCACAGGTAGCAGCACCCATCCCAGTACACAGACCGGACATACGCCCTTTGCCCAATGTCCGCTGAATGCACAATATGGCTACCGGTCCCAAAGGAATCGAGGCTCCCAATCCTACTATTATACCTCTTAAAAAATCACCCATCTCACTTCACTTCTTCTTTCGGGAACAATGCGTTCAGAACTGCTTTCACCGTATCCGGATTCAAATCTTTTCCAAACACATTATGCTGTTTGTCAAGAATATATATTCTAGGAAGACCATCCAGATCGAATTTTCGGGACATACCTGACTTGCCTTTCCTATCCCAGACCTCCGTCCATTTGGGAGTGACCTCGGTAACGGTCGAAGGCCAGTTCTTATCATTCCCGGTATAAACTGCGACGAACTCCACGTCATCATCCGCATATTCCCGGGCCAAAGTTTTCATTACCTCCCCTGCTGCGTCACAGACGGCACATCCTGATGAATAGAAATACAGAATTGTATAAGAAGAACCCGTCTGCATAAAACCGAATTTTCCGTTATCGGATGTAGTCAGGGGAATATCAGAAATTTTTTCACCCAGAGGATTCAGTTTGAATCTGCGGACAGATTCAGCAGTAGCATCCAAAAACTCTTTCACTGTCGAATAGTCCGCCAGAAGGCTGCTGCCCTCCGTCTGTCCTTCATCCACGAAACTCACACCCTCCCACATAGAAGGCATATTCACAATATATTTCTCAGCCAGATAGACCGCCCCCTTCTGCAAGTTGTAATTTTCCTGTTTCTTCAGATACTGGAATAAGGAGAACATACTTTCGTGGAAGAAGTCAGGATTATCTTTGGAATCATTGAAGAAAATGTCTATGGCATCGGTGATTTTGGTCATATCCGGTTCCGCCACTCTGACAAGAGGCTGAAATACAGGTGCGAATACGGATTCGTATCGATCAGGATACTGATCCACTATTTCCATCACCTGCCCGACGGCATTCGGTGTCAAACCTCTCCCGAGAATAATATTGTCCCTGCTGATGAGAAAGAGTTGAGGTGTGGAAATGACACCGTATTTGTGTATGAAATCCGATTTGAATTCAGGATCCCACACATCCACGACAGTAATTCTGGGACTCAATTTATAATTTTTCTCCATATCGGCCACCCAGGATATCCATTTGTCACGGTCTGACTGGGTATAGACACGATAGAAAGTCATTTTCTTTCCGTTGTAGGTAGAAAGATAATCCATCAGCCTGGGAATCTGCCTGCGACATACAGGACATTCATCCTCATAAAACATAAGCAGCTTATAGTCTCCGCGGCTATTTCTGAGGGACACATCCTTCCCCTGCATATCCGGCAAGTTCAATTCCTGGGCCGGAAGACCGATGAGAGACAGTCTGTTGGCATCGGCATACAGTTTTATCAACATATATTTATCCCCGTCCGGGAGTTTCACTTTACCGTTCAAAATAAAGGAATCAGCTATATAAACTGCGATTTCATCATATCCCATAATTTTGGAATCGTGATAAAAATCATATGCAGCTTCAGCCAGAAAAGCCATCTGCTCCGGGCTTTTGGCTGTATTTATCAGCATTTCCGCCTTCGGAATAATGTCTTTAACCATACTGCCATCGAAAGTTCCGAGGATAAAGTTCACATCCTCTCTTGACATCTGAGTCTGCTCCGGAACAGTCTCCTGCTGAGCCATCGACATAAAGGATATTCCTGCTGCCAGAAGAATTAGAACTAACTTTTTCATTTCATTTTCTGTATTTTGTAATGTCCACTCCCGGACATAGGAAGATGGACGAATCCCCTCCATTGACCAGAACATCACGAACGACTGTGGAAGATATGAACGAATGACTGCTGTCTGCAGGAATGAACACAGTCCGCACTTCGGGACACATTTTTCTATTGGCTGAAGCTATTACCGTCTCATTTTCAAAATCGGAACTTGACCTGACACCGCGGACTATGAGTTTGGAACCTGCTTTTCTGCATAAATCGACTGTAAGCGAAGTGTAACTGGTGACTTCTATGTCAGCGCCCGAGGTGATTAACGGTGAGATACTGTCCCGTATTATTTCCATCCGCTGTTCGAGTGTAAAAAAACCTTTTTTCAAATGGTTGTATCCGACAGCGACTATCACTTTATCTGAAAATGCAAGGGCGGAACAAAGCACATCCAGATGACCGACAGTAAACGGGTCGAAAGAACCCGGAAAAACCGAAACCATTTTAACGTTCTTTTTACAACCCATAAGTACAAACAGTTATTTTCTCAATGTTCTGGCAAGGAAAGTATTGCGCATCAGCGAAATAATCGTCATAGGCCCCACTCCTCCGGGAACGGGGGTAATGTAGGAACACTTGTGAGCCACCTGAGTGAAATCCACGTCACCGACGATGCGGTATCCCTTGGGGGTATCCGCAGGAACACGGGTAATACCCACGTCTATGACCACAGCAC
>JAGHUZ010000266.1 GCA_018064575.1 Candidatus Minthomonas equi | reverse complement strand
GTATGTACTCCACCCACAAGGAAGCCGACGGTTCCACAAGAAAAGTCTCCGTCCTGCTGAAAGCCGGCCACTTCTCAGACGAAAAAGTAGTGGACATTTTTTACAATGCCGAAAGCGGGAACACCACCGCCCTGCCCGGCACACGCATTCACACCCGAAATACCCACGGAACCGGATGCACCCTTTCCTCGGCACTGGCTTCCTTCATAGCCTGCGGCCATGCTCCCGAAGATGCGGCGCGTATGGCCAAAAAATACCTTGACGGAGCCATCAAATCGGGTGCCGATTATGAAATCGGACACGGATTCGGCCCGGTAAACCATTTCTGGAAGCGATAATCAGCAGAAGAATTTTTCTACCATTTCTATCATTTCCGAGGGAATGGTGAGAGTCGAATCATCCGTTTCAAACCTTAGTTTGGAAATAAACTCAGGCCACTCTTTTCTGTAAATTTCACGCATACGAAGATTCGTAGAATCTTCACTGCCCGTAAATGAGAAAGAGATGTTCGCCAAACGGTCTGCCATCTTTACGAAAGGAGCATAAGGAGTCCGGCACAGACACTGATAATATCTTTCATTCTGACGCTCCTTCCTGTTACGCCCCTTCTCATCGGTCAAGGCGTAAACGATTTCTGCGGCCATCACGGACTGCGATTCGGTCATTCCGACATCATAGAGAGCGAATCTGCGGATATCATTATAGGAATGACAGGTATCTTCAAGGCTATCGTGAAAGTAAGCGCCAAAAATGACAGGAAGAACATCCTGTTCTGCGATACAGACCAGATACCCATATCGGGAGACTATGTCGGCCACCTGCTGGAGATGAAAACCATACGGCAAACCGGGACCATACACCTGCCCGCCTTTTTCGTGAATGGAGAAGGCCTTCCTTTTCATCGTTTCGATTCTGGCCGCATTTTCGGCCAATACGGAACGATATAATAGCTCTTCCATTATTTTTTGGCTTTGACGTACTTGGAAACAGCTGTCTCTATCGCATCCCCGCGGAGATTCCATTCGACGATGGTGCCATCGGGGCCTACCATCATAATCTGCGGAATGGCTTTGATTCCATACAGTTTAGTGGCAAATTCTCCAGAATTAAGAATCTGGGGCCAGGTCATTCCGTGGGATTTCACAGTCTTCTCGGAGTCAGCGCGTTTATCCCAGACGGCTACGCTCACGACAGTAAAGTCATCACCTCCGTATTTTTCATAAACTTCCTTAAGATTCGGAAGTTCCCCCTTACAGGGAGCGCACCAGGATGCCCAGAAATCCACGATGACATATTTGCCCTTGCCGACATAATCGGAAAGTCTGACTGCAGTTCCATCGGGATTTCCGTCATCAACGATGAAATCCACGAACTTCTGTCCCACCCAGTCCTTCGGAACGGATGCAAATACATTTACAGAGGATGCCAGAAACAATGTCATGGCCAGAAAAGAAAGCAATAGGTGTTTCATAATATATTAAGACTTTGTTCTTTAATTTTTTCAAGTTCATCCTTCATCCGCACCACCCATTTCTGGATTTCAGCGTGATTGGCCTTGGAACCTGTGGTATTGATTTCACGCCCCATTTCCTGCGCGATGAAACCGAGTTTCTTCCCAGGATAAGCCTCGCTTTCCATCGTCTGGGCGAAATAACGGCAGTGCTGACGCAAACGCACTTTTTCCTCGTTTATATCCAGTTTTTCGATATAGAAAATTATCTCCTGCTCCAGACGGTTCAAATCGGGTTCGAGTTTGAGTTCCGCCATTCTGGCCAATATCCTTTCCCTGACAGCATCGATTCGTTCTTTCTCATACTTCTCTATTTCATCAACCCACGACGATATCAGTTCCGCCCTATGCCCGACATCCTCCCTGAGCACAGCACCTTCCTTCATACGGAAAGCGATGAGAGCATCCACTGCCTGCCTGATGGCCTCGTAAATCACATCCCAGCATTCGGGACTGACTTCGTCCTTACCGACATCGAGAACATCGGGCATACGAAGCAGCGAAGCCGCCATATAAGCATTGACATCGGGACTAAGTGCCTGCGAAGAGAAAATACTTTTCACCTGATTACTATAACTTTTCAATACAGCCTCGTTTATTTTACGGCATTCGCATCCCGAATCAATCTCCGAGGTAATGAACAAGTCTATATTACCCCTGACCAGTTTTTCCGCTATATATTTTCTCACCTCGAATTCTTTTTCACGTGGAATCACTGAAGTCTTCAGGCTGATATCACAGGTCTTGCCATTGAGAGAGCGTATCTCAACAGTATATTTCCTGTTATCGAAAAAAGCTTCGGACTTACCGTAGCCCGTCATAGACAATACCATAAGATTCCCGTTTATCAGAATGAACTCTTAAGACCCGTAGCCTTATTGAAAACAGGATGTTCTTCAGTGGAATCAGGGTCAAGTTTATAATATCCGTTGCGTTCGAACTGAACAGCGATGTCACCATTGTCTTCGAAAAGAGCAGGTTCTGCCAGAGCCTCCACTACCTTCAAAGAATCAGGATTCAGGTAATTCTTGTAATCCTGTCCTTCCGGTATGCCGCCCATATCGGCTTCAGTGAAAAGTCTGTCATAGAGACGAACCTCCATTTTCCGGCAGTGAACTGCGGACACCCAGTGAATGGTACCCTTGACGGAACGCCACTCTCCGGCACCGGGTTTTGACGTGGGGTCGCAAGTACAGTGTATCTCAGTTACGACACCGTTTTCATCCTTCACCACTTCCTCACACTTGATGATATAAGAATATTTCAGACGCACCTCTCCTCCGGGACGAAGACGGAAGAATTTCTTGGGCGGCTCTTCCATAAAGTCCGCGCGTTCGATATAAAGTTCACGGGTAAAGGGAACCGGACGTGTACCTGCTTCCGGGTCTTCTGGATTTCTGATGCCGGCCATATACTCGGTCTCTCCTTCTGGGAAATTATCGATTATAAGTTTAACCGGGTCGAAAACCGCCATATAGCGCTTCGCACGCTTGTTCAAATCCTCGCGCAGACACCACTCGAGAAGGGAAAGGTCTATCATATTGTCTCTCTTGGCCACTCCCACCTTCTCCGCGAATGCACGGATGGCCTCGGGAGTATATCCACGGCGGCGTATGCCGCAAATCGTGGGCATACGGGGGTCATCCCATCCGCTTACGAAATGATTACGGACAAGTTCGAGGAGTTTCCTCTTGCTCATCACCGTATAAGTGAGATTCAGACGGGCGAACTCATACTGATGGGACGGAAAAATCTCCAGAGCATTGATAAACCAGTCATACAGAGGACGATGAACATCGAACTCAAGGGTACATATCGAATGAGTGATATTCTCGATGGAATCGCACTGACCGTGAGCATAGTCATACATAGGATAAATGCACCACTTACTGCCGGTACGGTGATGTTCGGTATGAAGAATGCGGTACATAAGAGGGTCACGAAACATCATATTCGGATGGGACATATCGATTTTGGCACGAAGGACCTTGGCACCGTCAGGAAATTCACCGTTTTTCATCCGTTCGAAGAGGTCCAGATTCTCTTCGACACTGCGGTCACGCCAGGGACTGTTTTTCCCCGGTTCCTGAACCGTACCGCGTCCGGCGCGAATCTCTTCCTGAGTCTGGTCATCCACATAAGCCAAACCTTTCCTGATAAGTTCTCTGGCCCACTCGTACAGCTGGTCGAAATAATCGGAAGCATAGCGTTCATCCGCCCATTCGAAACCGAGCCATTTAATATCCTCCTTGATGGAACCCACATATTCCGTATCCTCCTTCACCGG
>JAGHUZ010000185.1 GCA_018064575.1 Candidatus Minthomonas equi | reverse complement strand
GCCTTGGCGAGTTGATTGAAAGAACCCATTCGCATACCGTCACTGACTGTGAAATACTCCATATAGTCAAAGAATTTGCCACCGAACTGATAAGAGAGAAGGAACGAAAGGTCAAAGCGCCAGAAGTTGAATGTATTGGTCATACCACCGACGAAATCGGGGAGAGCTTTTCCGACGATTTTGCTTCCGGCCTCCGAATAGTAGTTCGTGCGGTTTGAAGGATCGGTTTCACTTCCGTTGGGGTCGATAAGGAATTCCCCAAGACCGGTTTCCCTATTAACCCCCATATATACGGGAACGTTGAAGGAGTACATTGACTCTCCTTCACGAAGGAGATAGAGGTTGCCGTCTCCAGCAGCGATGTCCTGTCCGTCAGGAAGGGTGACAATTTTGTTCTTCTGCCAGGTGAAATTGAAGTCTGTCGTCCATGAGAAATTCTTCTTCTTGATATTGGTGCTGCTGAGTTCTAATTCTATACCGCTGTTCCTGATGTTTCCGATATTGGCCGTGTAACTTGAGAAACCGCTTACAATCGAAGCAGGATAAGGGAAAAGCAGTGAACTCGTGTATTTATTGTAATATTCGACATTAAGCTGGACTCTGTCGAACATATTCCATTCGAAGCCTACGTTGAAGTTCTGAGTCTTTTCCCATCCGAGGGAATTGTTCTCAGGATTTGACCAGTAGATGGCCGGACTGTCTCCATATCCTGCCCCCATAGTATAAAGACCTTTGTAGTCGTAGTATGAATCGGGCAGGTTACCATTGGTGCCGTATGAAGCCTTTATCTTGAAATCTGAGAAAAGTTCACTGTCGGAGAGGAAATCTTCATTACTTAATCTCCAAGCGGCGGAAACGGCCCAGAAATCAGCCCATCTGTTATCGGTACCCAACCTTGAAGAGCCATCGCGACGATAAGACAATGACAGGTAATATTTGTTGGCATAATTGTAATCAGCCTTCGCAAGGATACTTGCCATAAAAGAATTGTAGCTGGCACCGCTTGCACTGTAAGGTTGGCCTACGGAAAGGGCACGAAGTTTTTCAGAAGGAAATTTGGATGTGGCTGCGCTGATGTAATCAGAAGCGTGGTCATCGATTTCAAAACCTGCAAGAGCGCTCACATTATGGTCTCCGAAACTCTTGTTAAAGTTGAGGACGGTGGAATGGGTGATGGTTTTGGACTGGATATCAGCCTCGTCCTTAAGGCCATTGTAAGATTCACCATCTATTGAGGTCGGTCCCCACCATTCGCTGACACGATTATCCACGAAGTCAAAAGCAAATGTGTTTTTGAGGTAGAGCCAATCGGTAAACGTGATTTTGAAGTCAATATTCGAAAGGTTTCTTAACTGTGTGGAACTCAGTGAACTGTATGAATCTTCTTCAAACGCGAGATGTGGATTATCGACAGACCCCGACCAAGAAGTGCCGTTAAGTGGATTGCCATCCTCATCATATACAGGAGCAGTAGGGTCCTGCTGGAAGATAGAAGATGTAGGAGATGAGTTCCCCCAACCCTGTTCCTGGTTACTTTGGTCGCGATAACCTTTGGTCTTGGTGTATGAGAGCATTTCCCTGAAGGATACGGAAAGCCATTTGTTGACGCTATGGTCGACATTGATACGACCGGAGAAACGCTCGAAATTTGAGCCTATGACGACACCTTCATTCTTGGTATAGCCGAGCCCGGCGTAGAATCTGGTCTTCTCGCTACCTCCATTGACACCAATTTGATGACTGTGTGTCAAGGCATTGCGGAACACCTCGTTCTGCCATTTGGTGGAAGAGGCCTTCGTAGCATCAGGATTGTAGAACCAACCTTCCTCTTTCATCAAGTCAACTGATTTGCCCGCATATCCGGAGGCCTGTGCATATGATTCAATTCCGTTGGCCTGATAATACCCATCATAACTGTCGGCAACCCACTGCATAAATGTCGGACCATCCATAATGTCAAAAGCTTTCATATTAGCTATCTGAGAAACTCCGACTTCACCATTATAGCTGACAGTAGTTTTCCCTGCCTTACCTGACTTGGTCGTGATGATGATGACTCCATTGGCGGCGCGGCTTCCATAAAGAGAAGAAGCGGCGGCATCCTTAAGGACAGTCATACTCTCGACATCGTTGGGGTTGATGGTATTGAGAAGTGCTGTACTTTTGCGGGAATCTGCAACATCACTGTCGGTCGCGGGATCCAATACAACACCATCGATGACATAAAGAGGCTGGGTGGAAGCAGATACTGAACCTACACCGCGAATCTGGATATTGGCTGCTGAACCGGGGTCTCCATTATCTGTTCCGAGTCGTACGCCGGCTATTTTTCCTACAAGACCCTTGTCAACCGATTCATTGGAAGATTTGGCTATCAGTTCCCCTTTCACCTGGGTGGCCGCACCGGTAAACGAAGCCTTGGTGGCTGTGCCGTATGCTACAACGATGGTTTCGTCAAGCATTTCAGAATCAGGTTCAAGAGCGACATTAATCAAAGTTCTGCCGTTGACAGCGACTTCAGTGCTCTTAAAACCGATAGTCGTAAATCCTAATGTGGCATTTGCTGGAACATCTATAGTGTAGTTGCCGTCAAGGTCGGCCACTGTACCATTCGCCGTTCCCTTTACAAGGATGGCTGCTCCAGGCAGACCTTCCCCGTTGGAAGCATCTGTTACGACACCACTGACTGTAATGTTCTGCGCCGATGCCAAAAAGCCGGCGAACAGTGCCACCATTGAAAAAAAGATTCTAACTTTTTTCATAAGTTGATTTTTTGGTTAAACAATAAAATTATACTGAACTATAGTTTCACTTAATCAATAGACACACATAAAAACGAGCCTTTATTCTAACAACTCAACAGTTATATATTATGGTATATGCATACATAAGAGTCAGTACTGCGGAGCAGTCAGGCTCAAGTCAGAGATTCGAAATTTCGAATTGGGCGAAAAAAACCAACGTCCGTGTCAACAAATGGGTGGAAGAGTCCGTATCAGGAACTATTCCGGCAGAAAAAAGAAGTCTTGGTCAATTATTGCAGACGCTTGAACCGGATGATTTGATTGTTTGTACGGAAATTTCCAGATTGGGAAGGAGTGTTCTTATGATTATGTCCATTCTCAATGATTGTTCGAAGAATCAAATCAGGCTGCACACCATCAAGGACAATTTTGATTTGAATAATGATTTGAATTCAAAGATTATCGCCTTTGCCTTTGCCCTTGCGGCAGAAATTGAAAGGAATCTTATTTCCCAGCGCACCAAAGAGGCTCTTGCAGACAAGAGAGCCGCCGGAGTAATTCTGGGCAGGCCACGAGGGAGCAGCACAAAAAGAAAAGCGGTTTTCGATGATATTAAAAGGATAGACAGATTAATGTCTGAAGGCATATCATTGGTCGAATTGGCCAGACAATATGGAATACATAGGAATACATTATCCAACTATCTCAAAGAGAAAAACAGAACTTCGTAATTTATAATATTTTTTCCGGAATGGCAAATTTATTTTGATTACATACTGTAAGCAAATACGACATTAATCTTACAAACCTTAATTAAATTT
>JAGHUZ010000010.1 GCA_018064575.1 Candidatus Minthomonas equi | reverse complement strand
ATCGATGGCAATGGACCCTTCGGTAACGTCATAGAAGCGGGGGAGAAGGTCAGCCAGTGTCGATTTTCCGGAACCGGACGGTCCTACGACAGCCAGCATTTCTCCTTTTTTCAAAGTAAAGCTGATGTCACGCAACACCATATCGTTAGCATATTTGAACGATACATTCTTATACTCTATCTTATCGTTAATCGATGAGATATGGATGGGCTTTTCAGCTTTTTTTATACTTGGAGCCACATCCAGAATATCCAGAATGCGCTTTCCTGAGACAAGTCCGCGCTGAATGTTAGCATAAGCATTCGCTATGGCCTTGGATGGTTCCAGAACACGCCAATAAAAAGCGATATAAGTCACGAACATGGACAGGGACATCCCCAATTCCCCTTTCATCTGGAGATATCCTCCATAAAACAAAACTCCTGCCGCAACGGAAATACCCAGAAATTCAGACATCGGAGAAGCCATTTCCTGTCGGGTGAAAATAGAATTGCTTACTGACTTGTGCTGTTCGTTGGTAGCTTCGAAGCGATTCATCACATAATTCTGCGCATTGAAAGCCTTGATGATTCTCACTCCGGAAATAGCTTCTTCAAACTGACTTATAATAGAGCCGAGGAGAGACTGTGTGACAGTCGCTCCCCGTTTCAGTTTCCGGCTCACGCCTCCGATAACCAAAGCCGATATGGGCAGAGTCAGCAGTGTGACCAGGGTCAATTTGGGAGACATATAAAAAAGACCGGCCAGAAAACCTATTATCAGAAGAGGTTCACGGAATATTATGTGAAAACTGCTGGCGATGGAGTTCTGGACTTCGTTGACATCATTGGTGATACTGGAGAGTATGTCTCCCTTGCGTTTGTCAGTATAATATCCCACATTCATTCTGGTTATCTTACAGAACAGATCGGTTCTGATATTCTTCATAATGTAGGTTTTCATATTGACCAGAACTTTCTGGGAAAGGAACCTCGTCAGATTTGAAAGGAAAGAGGCCAGAATCAGTATAAAACAGACGAACAGAAGCGCTTTCAGGATGCCGTTGGTCTCCATTATCCGTGTCAGATAATATTTGAACACCGTTTCAGCCCATTCTACTGAAAGTGAAAATGAAGGAATGGGACCCATATACTTTTCCACGGCTTCAGGATCGAACAATACGTCAAGCAAAGGCTGTATCATGGCATAATTGACCACTCCGAATACTACCGAAAGTATCGAAAGTACCAGATATGCAGGCCAGAAACGTGAATATGGTTTAGCGTACGAAAGCAGTCTCCTGAATATGTACATAATGTAACTGTTATTGTTTGCTGAAATTTCCTGTTATAACATTGAGGATAAATCGTTTACCCTCGTGATTGGTAACAAGCAGTTCCTGAGGTGAAAACACCTCGACCGCTGTGTCGGGAGCAAGGCGGCGCTTTTTATTGAAATTGGCCACCGGTATGCCCTGGGTATTGACTATCACTGTTTGCCCGGATGTTCTCACCACCCAGCACATATTGTCTCCGACCATTACCGGTTCCGGTATGGACAATATCGTTTCGGGAGCGGTAATCTCTCCATATCCACCCGCTTTATTTCCATCTCTGTCATAAAACCTGACCGTATTGTCTGTATGCAGGACTCCATATATGTAATCTTTGTCCGATTTAAAATCAAAGACTGCAGGACCCAGCAGTATTTCTTTTCCTGTTTCGACGGGAAAAGGTTTCACCGGTTTTCCAAGCCGACTCAGTAAATATATTTTATCGCCCGATGCCATAAGCATCTGAAGCTTGGAGTTTTTCAAATAATCTATCTGCATTACGCTTCCGCACAGGGGACCGTCAAACGGAATTTTCCACAGCTCCCTTCCCCTATTATCGACAAGACGGAGACTATTATCAGGCAGCTGCTCCAGAGTATTGCTCTTACCGTTTCTGAAATCCACCACATCGAACGGACCCTTCGGGATATTGACCGTAACTGTATCGATAACATTCTGGCCATTCCTGAAAGAAAGAATCGAAGAGCGCTGCATTGAAGGCATCTGATCCAGATTCGAAGAATATAATGCGTATGATGGAACGATTCCACCACCCTCAGAATTCACTTGGAAAGTGAAATAATTGAAATTATGCTTCTCCAACGCGGGACGTACCGCATTGGAATATTTTTCTGTCAACAGCTCACCCAATGAATCTGATATCATAGAGAGGTTGACTATAGAAGAAAGGATGGTATTCTTACCGTTTCCTTCCTTTACGGGCGTTTGTGAAAGCCAGTCCGAGAGTGTAAAGAAATTCACGTTCCGGCTTGCCGATACATACCATTTGACGGCTTTCTCAGTTCCTATCAATACCCATTCGGAGGATGCCGCGCAACAGTAAGCGGAGCCAGGAACCGCAAAGAACTTGCCGGCCATCTCAGAAGGGAATTCCGCCACCGCACAGGTATCGGCCTCTTCACCGGCTCCGAAATATTCCGACTTGTCCGATTTGACCATAACCACGGCCTCGGGACCATCAGGTGTCCGTATTATCGCTTTTGCCACCTCAATTACTCCGTATTTTTCGGCAGTCGAGACTATTTTCTCCACATTTTGCTTTCCGCGTCCGAGAGAACGCTTGAAAAGGGAATATCTGGTAATCAGGGATTCCAGATTCGAAATACGCATTGAAGTGACACTCTCAGTATTGTATGGCAAAACATCTGTCACATCCGACCTGGAACCTTTCTGCTTGCCCAGGACATACGAATAACAGCTCTTTTCATCGCTTTGGGAGAAAGTTCCTCTTCCCTGTACCACTCCATCCTCATCGCGGCCTATATCGAAACAAGACCAGTCAGTGATTCGGGAGATGAAAGCTGAATATTTTCTGTATGAGGGGCGAAAAACTCCCGATATAAGGTTCGCAATGGAATTGTGATTGAAAATTACAGACTCCCCGCTGCGGCTATTTTTGATAGAATTAAGGAAAATGGGAACATCCAACAATGATTCTCCGCTTTCAAGCAGCCTTATGGAAGATTCCAGCAGGGTGACCGATGAAGAACATAGCAGGAAATGACCACACAGGGCGAAATTCAGGTCGGGGACTGATGATTTGTATATGACTGAGGACTCATAGTCTTTACGTATCACACCGGCACATCCGGACAATACATCACCGATAATGGCACTTCCGTCTGCCGTTTCCGGAATTACACCCACCAATAGCAGTGAAAGCTTGTTTTTCCCGGTGTTATGAACGGATATGGCACCGGCATAATTCAATCCTCCCTCAGGCAAGGAAGACAGGATTACATTATAATCGGGCGCAAGGAGGGCAAGCGTCCCTCCCGCACCCGATAATGAATTCGTTTGAAATACGGTTACGGCATCCATTGGAACTGCACACAAAGCAGCCGTGCATGAATCGGACGCCGCACTTGAGGAAACTGCCATTTCTCGCGATAACAGGGTATGGAAATACCATCCTATCGCGGAAATCAAAATTACGGCGCCGACAGAACAGA
>JAGHUZ010000249.1 GCA_018064575.1 Candidatus Minthomonas equi | reverse complement strand
ACATAGAGCTGTACCACTTCATCGGCATCGAAAGAGCCCGTATTGCGAACGTGCAGTGTGATGCCTTTATGGCTGATGTCCGCCTTTCCATACTCGAATGTCGTGTAACTCAGACCGAATCCGAATGGCCAGAGAGCTTTCCCGTTGAAATAACGGTATGTGCGTCCTTCCATATTGTAATTTTCGAAAGCGGGAAGGTCGTCATCACTGGCATAAAAGGTGACTGGGAGTTTGCCGGAAGGCGAAATTTCTCCGAAGAGGACGTCTGCTATGGCTGTACCTCCCTCCTCTCCGGGATACCAGGCCTGAAGGATGGCATCACAGGATTCCGTTTCGGGTGAAAGCGCTACGGCACTGCCGCTCATACATACGAAGATAACTTTCTTACCGGCATCGTGAAGGGCGCGGAGGGCGCGTCTCTGGACTGCGGGGAGTTCTATGGAAGTCCTGTCCCCACCCATAAAACCTTCGAACGGAACTTTCATTTCTTCGCCTTCAAGTCTTGGAGAAAGCCCTCCGAAGTATATTACTACATCGCAGGATGCCAATTGACGGAGCATTTCCGCTATCTGTTCATCTGCGGTGGCTTCATCTGCCACGAGGTCAGTTCCGAAGGCCTGGATGCAATTGTCAGCTTTGGCCTGGATGCCTTCCAAAGGGGTGACTGCATATCTCGGGAATCCGTTGTAGTTGCCGAATAGGACGGTGGAATCTGTCGCGTTCGCACCGGCGATTCCTATTTTGTGACCGGTTCTGGAGAGTGGGAGAATCCCGGATGGGTTATGCAGAAGTGTCATCGTTTCCCTTGCCATTTTCAAGGCCAGCGCCCTGTGCTCGGGACAGTCGAGGAGTTCTGCAGGATATCGGTTCCAGGAAACCTTTTCTATCGGATCCATTTCTCCAAGGCGGAAACGCGCCACGAGGAGTCTCTTGAGCGACCGGTCAAGTTCCGATTCTTTCAGCTGTCCGTTTCTGACTGCCTTGAGGAGGTGCTTGTAACTGCTTCCGCACTCAAGGTCGGTACCGGTCCTTACTGCATCGGCGGAAGCGGATGCTTCATCAGGGTGCGTTTTGTGTCCATAATCTTCATAGAAGTCTTCGATGGCTCCGCAGTCGCTGACCACAAGGCCCTTGTATCCCCATTCATTTCTCAGGAGGCTGATGAGCAGTTTGTCGGATGAACAGCAGGGTTTCCCTTCAAAGGCATTGTATGCACACATCACTTCCTGTACGTCAGTGGTATTTATTATTCTTTGGAAGGCATACAGATAAGTTTCGCTCAAATCGCGCCACGAAACATTCGCTGCGTTGAATCTGTGCCGTGACGATTCCGGCCCGCTGTGTACAGCATAATGTTTCAGACACGCGTGAAGTTTGTCGTAGCCGTCGCTGTCAGGTTTCCCCTGGAGCCCGCGGACTACGGCAGCACCCATACGTGAGGTGAGGTAAGGGTCTTCTCCGTAAGTTTCCTGGCCGCGTCCCCATCTGGGGTCGCGAAATATGTTTATGTTCGGCGTCCAGACGGTAAGTCCGTGATACCAATCTTCGTGTAGTTCGTTCCTTCCTTGAACGAACTTTATTCTCTGTTCCGTGGAGGCGACGTCGAATACTTTCTCCAGAAGGGCGTCATCCCAGCTGGCAGCCATACCGATGGCCTGTGGAAATACTGTCGCGATGCCGGCACGGGCTGCGCCGTGGAGGGCTTCGCTCCACCAGTTGTATGAGTGGATGCCGAATTCATCGATGGCAGAACTTTCGTTCATCATCAGGGAAACTTTCTGTTCCAGGCTGAGACGTGAAATCAAATCGTCTGCACGCTCCTGAGGGGTCTTGGATGAATTTTGAAAAGGAAATGCCGCCAAAATCTGCAGCAAGGGAATAAGACTCAGCATAGATATAATCTGTAAATTTTGATTTCGACAAATATATGAAAACATTTTTTACCTTTGTTGATTAAAATTAGAATTTATTATGACTGTGATGAGACAAAAGGTGGCAGTTCTCCTGAAGCAGACTCCCGGAGATAAAGTTCTGGCCAAAGGATGGGTCAGAACCAAGCGTGGAAATAAGAATGTGGTTTTCATAGCTCTTAATGACGGTTCCACCATCAATAATATACAGATAGTGTGTGACCCTTTGAATTTTGACGAGGAATTGATTAAGAATATCACCACGGGTGCCTGTATCGCGGTTACCGGAAATCTTGTGGCTTCGCAGGGAAGCGGGCAGGCCGTGGAGATACAGGCGGAACGGATAGAACTTTATGGAACTGCCGACCCGGAGAAATATCCTCTTCAGAAGAAAGGACACAGTATGGAGTTCCTCCGCGAAATAGCTCATCTCAGACCGAGAACCAATACTTTCTCCGCTGTCTTGAGAATCAGGCACGCTATGGCATATGCCATTCATAAATTTTTTAACGACAAGGGATTTTATTATCTCCATACTCCGCTTATCACCGCTTCCGATGCAGAAGGGGCGGGAGCGATGTTTCAGGTTACCACTCTTGACCTGAACGGCATACCGAAAACGGAGGATGGAAAAGTGGACTATTCCCAGGATTTCTTCGGCAGACATACCAATCTGACTGTCAGCGGTCAGTTGGAAGGAGAACTCGGAGCCACGGCATTGGGTGAGATTTATACTTTCGGTCCCACTTTCAGGGCTGAAAATTCCAATACTCCGCGTCATCTGGCCGAATTCTGGATGATTGAGCCTGAGATGGCCTTTTATGATATCAAGGACAATATGGATCTCGCGGAAGAGTTCATCAAGTATCTGGTTCAGTATGCTCTGGACCATTGCGCCGATGACCTCGCTTTCCTGAACAAGATGATAGACCGGGAACTTATCTCCCGTCTGGAGGGTGTGGTGAAGACGGATTTCGTCCGCCTGCCCTATACGGAGGGTGTCGATATTCTCGTGAAGTCCGGGCAGAAGTTCGAATATCCGGTTTCCTGGGGTGTGGATCTTCAGAGCGAACACGAGCGTTATCTCGTGGAAAAACATTTCGGAAGACCCGTGATACTGACAGACTATCCGAAAGACATAAAGGCATTTTATATGAAACAGAACGATGATGGAAAGACCGTTCGTGCGATGGATGTTCTGTTCCCGAAAATAGGCGAAATCATAGGTGGGTCCCAGCTTGAGGAATCTTTCGACAAACTTCAGTCCAGAAAAGATGAATTGGGGATGGATATGTCGTCTCTGTGGTGGTATATGGATACCCGACGTTT
>JAGHUZ010000172.1 GCA_018064575.1 Candidatus Minthomonas equi | reverse complement strand
ATAGTGCATCTTGATTCAAAAAAGAGGTTGGCTGTCCGGTCTGCCTCTTTTTTTTTACCTCATAATTTATTAACTTGCACGAAACTCACAAAATGCCATATTCTTATGAAACGCTTTCTGATATTCATCACCATTCTGCTCACTGCATATACCTCCTATGCCGAAAAATTCAATCAGGACGTCACCAGACTTGAAACACCCTTCTACATCTTTCCTAGAACCGGAAGCCAGCATATCGACATGTCCCCCGACTGGCAGCTCTATTCCCTCGATGAAAGAATAGAATCCGTATCTGAACTGCAAGGAAAGGAATTCATCGATGTCGCATCACCGACATCGATTCAGATGGCTTATTACAAGGCCGGGAAACTTCCACACCCCTACGAGCATATGAATTCCGAATTATACAAATATCTGGGACAGCAGGCGCATTATTACCGTAAGACCTTCAGGACCCCTGCGACACGGGAAGGGGACAATGTCTATTTCTGTTTCGACGGAATAGACTATGACGCCAAGGTCTGGGTGAACGGAGAATGCATCGGTGCCCATTCAGGAATGTTCGGCGGTCCATCCATAAAAATACAGCCTTTTCTTAAAGGGGAGGGAATGGAAAATGAACTTATCGTAGAAGTACTCTCCGCCAATTATAAAAACCCGAACATTTCCACAAGAGGTGCCATTGACAAGATACACTCTTGGTTTTTCTCAAATGACTTCGCCTCCCCCACTTTCTACCATTTGGGAATGTGGAACGGTTCAAGGCTTGAAATACTCCCCAAATACCATATCGAACGTCCCTACCTGGTAACTGAGAAAATATCTGACGGAAAAGCGACTCTCCAATTCAGCGCCGAACTCTTTTCCGGAACCAGTTCAAACGATTACTCACTCGGCGAGGGCAATATCGTTCACTCTACTAATCCTCTCAACTTGATTCAGGACAAGCCCGTAAAGGATGACATCACCGTACGCCTCATTTTTCGCGATGGAGAAAACATCGCTTATGAAAAAGTATTCAAGCCATATGTCATAGAAGGCAGATGTTGGATGGAGGAATCATTCGACCTTGACCATCCCAAACTCTGGTACCCCAACGGTATGGGAGACCAGTCCGTTTACCACGTCAGCGCCGTTCTGGATGTCAACGGAAAAAAGACTGACAGAATAGACTTTGATTTCGGTATCCGGACCATCGAACAGGTACGCAGTGCAGGTGTCAGAACCGAGCCGAGATGGAAA
>JAGHUZ010000072.1 GCA_018064575.1 Candidatus Minthomonas equi | reverse complement strand
GCCGTGTGGTGCGGAGGCAATGAATTCAACCCCTACTCCCTCGGAAACGCTCTCTCCATCGGAATCCTCGAACGTAATCTTCACGAATTCGACCCCACCAGACCTTTCTGGCGCACATCTCCCGACGGAGGTTCCGACCACATCTATTCCGATTTCGATCCGAACACCTACAAGACCTTCAACGTTCTGCCCTTCATCGCTGAATCCGGCATCCACACTATGAGCAGCGCCAGGAACAACAGAACCATCATCGCAGCCGAAGACTTCAAAGACCTCGGAAAGATGAACGATGAATCGTTCGGAGCCTCCCATCCCGACCTGATTCATCATTATGCGGAATACAGTCCCTGGAGAGTGCCCCGTATGCTCAGCCGCGCATCCCATATAGGAGATATGTCAAACCCCGTGTACGAGGATATGGTGGAAGCCACACAGGTGGGCTCCGGTGAATTCTATCAGGTGATGTCAGAAGGTGTCCAGAGCAATTATCCCATCACCACCGGCCTGCTGCCCTGGGTATTCAAGCGCCCCTGGCCAGTAGTGGCGGCCATCCAACTGATGGATGCGTTCGGACAGCCCACCGCACCGTATTATTTTATGAAACGCACCTATGAAAAGGCCCACGTAATGATGGATCTGCCCAAGATGCTCTACGCTCCCGGAGATGACATTCCGTTCAAGGCCAATGTTCTCAACGGAGCGGGATGCCCCCGTTTGGACGGTATCGTCACCGTTTCTGTTCTTGACGACAGATTCAACGTGCTTCAAACCGCCTCCGAGAGCATAACTGTCGAAGAGGGAACATCGGTAAACAGAACTTCTGTGGGAGACTTCAGGATTCCTGCCGATTATCACAGCAAATTCTTCTTCATCGTCGCCAAACTCACAGACCCTTCGGGCGATGAAATCTCCCGTTCGGTTTACTGGCCCCGCACTGTTCCCCAGATGGAAGACGCCGAGTTCCACGCTAATTATATGAAAGACCATCTGAACTGGCCCACCCTCACCGAAGGACCTTGGCTCAAGCCCACCATAGCCGCCAATAAGACTTCACTCTCGGTATCGGCCCCCGTGGCTGTGGATGGAGGATACCGAATCAGTATCACTAACAAAGGCAAGTTCATGTCTCCCATAACCATCATCGACACCGACAAGGGTATCAATTTCGCCAGCGATAATTTCTTCTGTCTCGAAGCCGGAGAAACTCGCGAAATCATCGTGAACGTAAAACCGTCCACCCCCGAAAAGCCCACATCCATTATCGTTTCCTCCTGGAACGCGAAGACTCAGACCGTAAAACTTCAGTGATTCCACCGATATCATAATATACAACCTCTTAAATTATTTACAATTATTTACTGCACAATGAAAAAAGCATTTATCCTCACAACGGCACTACTGGCCTCTCTGATTTGTTTCGGAGCATCTCCACTCAAACCTGGTGAATTCCCTTCCGATGACGGGCTTTTCCCCTTTATGATTTCCTATAAAATGGCAGACGGTGTAACTGACTTCAGTTATCTCCTCGATGCTCCCGCCGGGAAGAACGGTTTTACCCGTATCGAAGGTAATCATTTCGCCAACGACAAAGGCCCCATCCGCTTCAACGGTTTCAATATCGTGGGCGGCGCCTGCTTCCCCCCTCACGAACTGGCCGAAAGGACAGCGGAAAGACTCGCCCATTTCGGAATTAATCTGGTACGCCTCCATTTCTTTGACCTCGTAACTTACGGATTCAGCGATGACATCCGCGAAAAGGGCCTTCTGGTCGATGACGCCACCTGGTGCAATTTCGACCCTTACCAGCTCGACAAATTCGAATACCTCATCTATCAGCTCAAACAGAAAGGCATCTATGTGGACGTGAACCTTCTGGTGGGCCGTCCCTTCAAGGAACTCAACGCCACTGACCCGAAGATTCAGCAGATGGAACTCGATTTCTCCCGCAAACTTTTCACCCACGTGAACCCTTACACCGGCCTTTCACTCGCGCAGGATCCCTGTATGGCACTCGTAGAGGTTAACAATGAGAACGCATTCTTCACGAACTACGGCCGCGCAGCCGAATACGGATATCCGTCAAGGGAAGAGCTCAAAGGAATGAGCGAAGACCAGAGAAAACAGAACTTCGACAGAGTGGAAGCCGCTGACCGCAATCACTGGGACCGTCAGAAAGACCTTCTGGTCAACGAACTCGGCGTCAAGATTCCCATTACCTCCTCTCAGGTAAGCTACTCTTCTCCCTGGGCATTCGACGGAATGGACTACCTCGATATGCACGCATACTGGCAGCATCCTTCCGCTTCCGCAAATCCCGACAACTGGGCCATTAACAATATCCCTATGGTCAATGACCCTTCCTGCGGAAATCTCTCCCACCTGGCGAACTACAGACCTGTTGACCGCCCCTACACCGTATCTGAATACAACAATCCCTACCCTAACTTCTACGGAGCCGAAGGTCAGCCGATGATGCACGCATTCGCAGCCTATCAGGGATGGGACGGTTTCATTGCCCACTCATACAATAATCAGCCCCTCGAACCCAGCCGTCTGCCTTACCACTTCACATATTGCTGCCGCACGGACGCCCTCGCGCATTTCCTTTCCTGCGCCTCGATGTTCCTCAGAAGGGACGTCAAGGAATCCGATAGTGAAACCACGGTAATCGACCTGCCCCGCGATGTCATCAGAGACGGATACGGAAAAACTCTCTACTACCACGTTGACAACTATATCAAAGAGGCCACCGACAGCAATTTCTGGGGCGCTCAGCACTTCCTTCACAAATCCGCCATCAACTACAAGGCTACCTCCACCAAGACCTATCCCGCCGAGACAGTGCCTTCAGTTCTGATGAGCGACACCAAGGAACTTGAGTGGAACAATTCCATCAAGGACCAGGGAATGTTCATCGTCCGCACGAAGAACACCAAGATGTTCACAGGCTTCCCTGCCGGAAGAGCCATCGACTTCGGTGACGGCATCAAAGTCAACATCGGTCAGACTAAGCTCGGCTGGGCCACCATATCACTCGTCAGCCACAATGGGAACGGCTTCGCCAAGGGTGCCAATGCAGTTCTCGTAGCTACAGGTTTCACCAAGCAGACCGGACAGATATTCGCTTCCGTTCAGGATGCGGACGGCAATGCCACCACACACATCCACTCCCACAGAGTGAATTATGGTCGTGCTCCTATGCTCAACGAAGGTATCCCCGCCAAAATCACCCTTCCTTCATCAGCCAAGAATACCCGATGCTGGGCTCTTGACGAAAGCGGTGTAAGAAAGTGTGAAGTTCCCGTAACCTCCGAGGGCGGCAAGGCAGTTATCGAAATCGGCGCGAAGTACAAGACCATCTGGTACGAAATCGAGACCAAATAGTCATTGACGCTTTCACCATTACGCAGAAATGAAAAAAATTCTGTTTCCAATTCTGATTTTGGCTGCGGCTTTGTCACTGTCCGCCCAGGACTTTTCGATAGCCCGATTCAAGGGCGACAGGAAAGCCGCAGTTTCATTCACTTTCGATGACGGATATCTGGATCAGTACACTCTGGCGGTTCCTGAATTGGAAAGACGTGGATGGAGAGGGACATTCTGGATAGTTCCCACCCGAATAGACCATTGGGGTGTCAAGCCGCTGATGAGCTGGGAACAGATAAAGGAACTCTCCGACAAAGGGCACGAAATGTCAAACCACGGTCTGACACACGCCCATATCACCCAAATTCCATCAGAAGAGGTTCCTCACGAAATTCACGATGCGGATACGATATTGGCAGCCCATACCGGAAAATTTCCCATAACCTACTGCTTCGCATACGGCGATTGTAATCCCGATATCATCAAGATGGCAGCTGAGAATAGGGTAGGTATCCGCTTCAACCAAAAGACCTTGGGCGGAAGCAATACCTGCACCTCCCTGACAGGCGATTTGAAAAAAGCCATCGACGATGGGGAATGGCTCATTACTATGACGCACGCCATGCTGGACGGATATGACCAGTTCGAAAAAATAGAAGACTTCACAGAGTTTCTGGACATAGTAAAGAAGTATGAAACCGACCTGTGGATAGACACATTCGAAAACATAGCCTCCTACACGGAACTGCAGAAAGCCACGTCCCTCTCTGTCAGAAAAAAATCGGAAACGACATTCGTAATCACCCCTTCCTGCTCTCTGGACCAAGAGATATTCAAATTGACTCTGACATTCCGTGTCGATAGGAAACCCTCCGACTCCGTTAAAATAAAACAGGGAGGGAAAATGCTTGAGACAAGAAAAGTCAAGAACCGCTGGATGGCGGAAATAAATCCCTTCAACGGTCCCATAACAGTCAAATACATTCAATCGCTATGATGAAATTCGCTCATCTCTTTTTTTCAGACAAACCTGACCTTAAATGGGAATTATGCAGGCAAATGGGCATAAAATACGCGATAGCCAAGCTCGCGCCTGATTTGACAGGAAGAGAACCCATCTGGAATATCGACTCTTTCGCAGCTGCCAAGAAAACTTTCTCATCACACGGTCTGGAACTCATCGGCTTGGAGGGAGACCAGTTCGATATGACACGTATCAAGCTGGGACTGCCCGGACGCGAAGAGGATGCCGAGCATTATCGCCAGATGCTCAGAAATATGGCAGAACTGGGTGTGACGACACTCTGCTATAATTTCATGCAGACCGGATGGTTCAGAACGAGTACTGACATCCGCGAAAGAGGTGGTGCTGTGGTAACCGGATTCGATATGAAAGATGCCGCGAAACTTCCGACCAAGGACTATGCGCCTGTGGATGCAGCCACCATCTGGAAAAATTATGAATGGTTTATCAATGAGGTTATACCCACTGCTGAAGAGGTAGGAGTCAATATGGGACTCCATCCCGATGACCCACCTGTGCGGACACTTCAGGGCATCGACAGAATCTTTACAGATACAGATGCCATCCGGAGAGCTCTGTCATTAAGCGACAGCCCCGCCCACGGACTGACTTTCTGTCAGGGAACCTATATCACCATGGGAGCAGATATTCCCAAGGTGGTTCCTCTCTGGAAAGACAGAATCCGATTCGTTCATATCAGGGACGTCGCAGGAAATGCCGAACATTTTCACGAAACTTTCCACGACAACGGTCCGAACGATATACCCTCCCTGGTAAAACTTTATGCGGAGAATACCCCTGACATCATCATCCGCTCTGACCACGTTCCCACTATGGCAGGCGAGGACAATTCCAGACCCAGTTATGCCATGAACGGTAATCTGTTCGGGATAGGATACATTAAAGGCATACTCGACACACTCAAGGTCGAATATGAATAGTCCTCCCCCCGGAAAGTGCATAAAAAAACCGGCCCCCATCGGGTCGGTTTTTTTTATAATGAGAACCGGGAGTTCCGGCGTTATTTCCGGGCATCTGCAGCAGCCTGAGCGGCACGGGCGTTATCAAGGCTGATTTTGATACTTTCGAAAGGAGTGAGACCTTCTGCGAAGGCTTCCTGTTCGATAATCTGGAATTCCATTCCGGCTACATCGGCCTGAGCATAGAGTGCAGTGAAGTCGATTTCGCCGGAGGCACCTACTTCAAGTTTATCCTTTACGTGATAAGCTTTGAAGCGGCCGGGATATTTCTGGAAATATTCGATAGGATCGCAGCCACCTTTGGTAATCCAATAAAGGTCGAGCTCGAAGAACACCTTGTCCGCATCGCAATGTGTCAGCATATAATCGTACAGGCGAACAGGACCTTCGGGAGTGTCGAAAACGGTGGTGAATTCACCGGAATGGTTATGATAACCGAACTGCAGACCTTCAGACTTGCAGAGAACGCCTACGTTATTGAAAAGTTCACAGTATTTCTGAAGACCCGGTATGCTGTCATAAGCGGCACCCGGCATTGAAGGCTGAACGATGTAGAGACATCCGGCCGTCTTGTGGTCCGCGATGGTCTTCTTCCACCAGGTGAGACACTCATCCATTGATACTTCACAGGGGTTAGGTCCTCCGACGTGAGAGCAGATGCATTTCAGATTATTCTCTGCACAAAGAGCTGCGAATTCGGCTGCGGGTATTCCGTAGAATGTTCCTTCGGCATTATTGTAACCGGCAGGTTCCACTGTGTTATAACCCATGGCACCCACTTTCTGGGTGGAACCGACAGGGTCTTTCTGCATTTCACCACGGATGGAATAAAGTTGAAGACCTATCTGATGTTTGAGGTCGACTTCCTTGGGAGCTTCGTTGCAAGCTGGTGTGAAGATGGCTGCCAGGAAGAGCGCAGCCACCAGTTTCATAGTGACTTTCATTATTAAAGTTCTTTAATTTTGAGGTTACGATACCACACGTCATCACCGTGGTCCTGAAGTCCGATGTAGCCTTCGTGGTTTTCTCCACCGCAGTTAATCAGGAGATCATAGGCTTCGGGCCAGGCTTCTTTACTGAATTTGCTCTTGTCAAGCATTTCTTTCCATTTCGGAGTCCAAAGGTGATATTCCAATACCTTTTCACCGTTCTGATAGTGAACGACAGTACCTTCGAATACCATAATTTTACCTGTATTCCATTCCCCATAAGGTTTGGAGTTCTGGGGATTTGCAGGAATCATGTCATAAAGGGATGAGGATTGGCGGTTACCGTTTTCTCCGAGTTTCGCATCGGGATGATTGGCATTGTCAAGAACCTGATATTCAGGCGCTGAGATGTAAAGGGGCTGACCGGGAATCTCCTGTCCAAGATAGAAAACACCTGAATTTGAGCCTTTAGCCACCTTCCATTCGAAGGAGAATTCGAAGTTTTTAAGTTTCTTGGCAGCATAGATAATGTCGCCACCGTTAACGGCACCTGCTTCACCGCGGCCGGAACCCTGAATATGAAGACATCCGTCTTCGATTATCCAAGCGCCGGGAACGTCCGTTCCGTTATAGGCACGCCATCCGGTAAAGGTTTCACCGTCGAAAATCGGGGTGAAGCCCTCTTCTTCAGCTGAGCCGCAAGATGATACGGCGAACAAAGCCGCAGCAGCCATAAGAATTAATGATTTTTTCATTGCAGTTTTAATTAGTTATTGGTTAATGATTATTTCGGCATTTCGGGAAGTTCATACCCGTTGTAATATTTGTGTTTGATAAGTTCGGCGGCGAATTCCAGTGCATTGACAGGCTCGGAATATACGTGATTGAACGTAGGATGTCCTTCTTTTACAGAAAATCCGTCCTTAACCTTGAAAGTGATGGCCTCGTCAGCACCGATATTGGTGAACTTCATATTTTCTCCATCCCAGAGAAGTTCACGGTTAAGGCCCTGAAGACGTACACCCAGAACACCCATAACCACCAT
>JAGHUZ010000151.1 GCA_018064575.1 Candidatus Minthomonas equi | reverse complement strand
TTTCAGCGTGAGCAGTGGCGTCATTCAGAGTTTCGACCAGATTATGGGCACGGGCGATAACAGTTCCTCCGCTGACTATGACAGCCCTTATCGGAATATCTCCTTCGGAGGCCGCCTTTCGGGCCTCCTTAAGAGCTTAATTCATAAATCGTTCGTGTTCCATCATTTGAATTGACATACAAAGATAGTGACAAATTGTCACAAAACACAAGTGGCACTCATTTTGCCTATGACTTAGCGTGCTATAAATAACACGAATTATAACTTTAAATATTTATAACTTATGAATATCAGACCATTAGCAGACAGAGTCCTGGTAGAGCCCAAGGCCGCCGAGACCAAGACAGCTTCAGGAATCTTCATTCCTGACACAGCCAAAGAGACACCTCAGGAAGGAACCGTAGTAGCAGCCGGAAACGGTAAAAAAGACGAACCCATGGAACTGAAGGTGGGCGACAGAGTCCTTTATGGGAAATATTCCGGTACAGAAATTTCTGTAGAAGGAAAAGATTATCTGATGATGCGCCAGTCCGATATACTGGCCATTCTTTAATGTTTGACATCTAAAAATCATCAATTATGGCAAAGGAAATAAAATTCAATATGGAAGCCCGCAACCTTATGAAAGAAGGTGCGGATGCATTGGCCAACGCAGTAAAGGTCACCCTCGGTCCCAAAGGACGCAACGTAGTCATCGATAAGAAATTCGGAGCTCCCCAAGTCACTAAGGACGGAGTTACCGTAGCTAAGGAAATCGAATTGGAAGACAGATTCCAGAATATGGGAGCCCAGATGGTTAAGGAAGTCGCTTCCAAGACCAACGACCAGGCCGGTGACGGTACTACCACAGCTACCGTACTCGCACAGGAAATAATCGCCGTAGGCTTGAAAAACGTAACGGCAGGCGCCAATCCTATGGACCTCAAGCGCGGCATCGACAAGGCAGTCGAAGCTGTCGTAGCAGACCTTCGCAAACAGACCAAGGAAGTCGGCAATGATATCGCCAAGGTAGAACAAATCGCCACCACATCAGCCAACAATGATGCATTCATAGGAAAGCTTATCGCCGAAGCGATGGCTAAAGTAAATAAAGAAGGTGTCATCACCGTCGAAGAGGCTAAGGGAACCGCTACAGAAGTGAAAGTAGTGGAAGGTATGCAGTTCGACAGAGGTTACATCTCTCCCTACTTCATGACCAACTCCGATAAGATGGAAGCCGTTCTCGATGCCCCCAAGGTTCTCATCACAGACAAGAAGATTTCCTCTATGAAAGACCTTCTTCCTGTCCTCGAACCCATCGCACGTGACGGAAAATCTCTCCTCATCATCGCTGAAGACGTTGACGGAGAAGCTCTCACCACACTGGTAGTCAACAGACTTCGCGGTACGCTGAAGGTAGCGGCCGTCAAAGCTCCCGGTTTCGGTGACCGCCGCAAGGAAATGCTTCGCGACATCGCCATCCTCACAGGAGGACAGGTCATCAGCGAAGAACAGGGCTTCACCCTCGAAAACACCACTCCCGAGATGCTTGGCGAAGCTGAGAAAGTCACCATCGACAAGGAAAACACTACTATCGTTAATGGCAAGGGTGACAAACAGCAAATCGCAGAACGCGTCGCACAGATTCGCAAGCAGATTTCAACCACCACATCCGACTATGATCGCGAGAAACTTCAGGAAAGACTTGCCAAATTGGCAGGCGGTGTGGCTGTTCTCTATGTAGGCGCCGCTTCAGAAGTGGAAATGAAAGAAAAGAAGGATAGGGTGGAAGACGCACTCAATGCTACCCGTGCAGCTGTTGAAGAAGGTATCATCCCCGGTGGCGGTGTCGCTCTTGTTCGCGCCATTGACTCCCTCAAGAAGGTGAAGGCTGAAAATGACGATGAAAAGACTGGTATCAATATCATCGCGAAAGCCATCGAAGCGCCACTGCGTATGATAGTTGAAAACGCAGGTATGGAAGGCAGTGTAGTAGTGAACAAAGTCCGCGAAGGCAAAGCCGACTTCGGTTACAATGCCCGCACGGACGTTTACGAACACCTCTTCGAAGCCGGTGTAATCGACCCCACCAAGGTTACCCGCATCGCTCTTCAGAATGCCGCCTCAGTCGCAGGAATGTTCCTGACCACTGAATGTGTCCTCGCTGACAAGAAGGAAGAGACTCCCGCAGTTCCCGCTATGAATCCCGGAATGGGCGGAATGATGTAGGCACAACATCCATAAATACTAAAATAAGGAGCCGGTCTCGAAAAGCCGGCTCCTTAATTTTACTCACGTATTGAGAAACTTCAATTCGTTTAAACTTATAGCAGACTGAAAGTATCCGTCAGAAGGGCTGAGTGACGCCGCAAGGCTATACTTATTGGATAAATTTGTGGTTATGATTCTGATTTTTTATACTTTTGTATCCAGTTGACATCCGTCAACCAGACATATTGATGAAAGTGTACGCTTTTATCCTTGGCGTGAAATCTGGTAAATTTCAAGAAAACAAGGAATAGCAGACACTCATCGCTTGCTTGCATATATCCTATGCGATATATCTGGCAGGTGTGGAGTTGCTTATTTGTTTTCGGGTTACCAAAGCCTCACGTCGGATAAGCGTCTTGCTCCACACTTTTTTTTATTTTTCTGAGGCAAGGGAGCTGGTCTCGCATTGATTGTTAAAAGACAATGAAAATCAAATTTTTATTAACAACTGTTGTTGTTTCACTTTTTGTTTTCTCCAGTTGTGGAATACAAAAGACAGCACAAAGAAATTTTTTAAGCTCTCTTCAAGTGAGTATTGAAAGACCACCACAACAATCTTTTTCTGATTTGACAAGAGGAGTCAAAGTCACGGTATTGCCAACAGCACCCTTCGAACAGATTACGAAGTACACACACCATTTATCAGGAAAAAATCTGTTCTCCATTCCTACTGTCAATTATGCACAATCTATGGGGTTAAGAGAAATCAATCCTGAAAATGATTATAACTTATCCATTACCATTGTACGAGCAGATATTAATGGCTTTAATGGAGAATCTTTTATTGAGTTATCTGCCAGCCTTAGGGATGATAACGGGAAGGAGATTTATAACCAAGGGAACATATCTGCCTCCGGTAAGAATATGCTTTTCATCCCCAAAGGACTGAATGAAGCATATACTCTTGCATTGGAACAAATAGACTGGTATCGTATAGCATCATATCTTCGCGTAGCGCAACGTCCCGAAGAAGAACCGCACAAGAAAGTAAGCGGACAAGGTGATACAGCTCTGGAGCAGACAATCATACGCTGGGATGTGCAGTCCCGCCCCCAGGGAGCGGATCTTTTCTGGCGCGTTGTAAGCAAAACCCCAGAAGTAAAGAGTACGAATAACAAATATCTTAACACCACTCCTTATGAGGCTACAAAATCGCTCGATATCAAAGGGTTGGACTATCAAACATCCGGGAATGTCCGTATCATTCTCCGCTGTGAGAAGGATGGTTATCTTCCTCAAGAGAAAGAGTTTGATGTGAGAATGATAATAGATCAAGAAGAAATCTCCGCATTCTTCAGGCTTGTGAAAGAAGATGAGACGGAATAGTGTGAGTTATGGACTCACATGCTGGGGTACATTGGAAATCTTGCAAGAGTAATCTGGCATTGTAGTACCAATCGCAGGGAGAGTATCCCAAGCACGGAAACTCTCCCATTGACTGACACGGAT
>JAGHUZ010000288.1 GCA_018064575.1 Candidatus Minthomonas equi | reverse complement strand
CCATATGCCTGAAATAAAGAAAATAATTGCCTTGACCCCGATATATCTCGGCTATGGAGAAATGTGCCGGTGTATATGAGGAATTGATTCGGAGGGCGTCTTTATAATGCATCAGGGCGAGAGAGTCTTTTCCCGATGATTTCTGGTAATCCCCCAGAATCATATGTATCTGGGGAGTTGTTTTCCTGGGAAAGCGGTCGTGGATAGTCTGGCAGATAGTGATAATCCTGGACTCATCGTTTGAATTCAGATACAGACCGGCGAGAGATGCCAGATACCAGAAGTTTGTTGAATCGAGGGATGCTGCTTTCGAAAAAAAATCTTCAGCCGTTTTACTGTCTCCCCTCGTCTGATTTATCAGACCGAGATAATACCAAGCCGCATCCAGGTCGGGATATTTTGAAACGGCCTGTTTGAATAGGGATTCGGCACGCTCGATGTCAGCACAGGAATAGGACCTGGCAGCTTCGAGAATGTAATCATCAGCAGTCAGGGAGACTTCAGTCTGTCTGCTTTCCGGGGAAGTTTGTCCGAATGTCTGGAAAGGAATGCAGATATGCAGAAGGACTGCTGTGGCGATGCCGAGTGTTCTTTGGTAACTGAGTCTCATATGTTTTATTGTACGCAAAAGTACATAAATTGCCACGATTATGCAGCATTTCTTCGTAATTTTGCATCCATTAATACGTAATGCCGGATGGCAGAACAGAATTATAATACTGAAAACGAACTTGTCAGGGCTTGTCTCTCTAATGACAGAAAAGCCCAAAGGCTTTTGTATGATAAGTATGCATCCCGTATGTATTCGGTGTGTCGCAGATATATCGGAGACCGGGATGCTGCCGCAGATGTTTTTCAGGATGGTTTTGTGACTGTGTTCGGCAAGCTTGGAAGCTATAACGGGGAAGGCTCTCTGGAGGGATGGATGAGGAAGGTATTCGTCAATCAGGCCCTTATGCAGTTAAGGAAGAATGACGTCTTGAAAAATGCCGATGACATATCGGAAATGAAAATGAATGTTCCTTTTCAGGATGATGTTCTGGACAGGCTTCATTCGGCGGATTTGATGAACTTGATATCGTCTATGCCGACAGGGTTCAGGACAGTCTTCAACCTCAGGGTAGTGGAAGGTTTTTCCCATCAGGAAATCGCACAGAAGCTCGGCATTGCGGAAGGAGCATCGAGGTCTCAGTTGAGCAGGGCGAGGGTATGGCTGAAAGAGCATTTGTTGAATTTTGAAAAAGAAAGAAAATGACAATGAAGTCATCTATGGAAGATAAAAAGTTTGATGATGTCTTAAGGCGTTTGTCTTTGGAAGCTGAACCGTCGGATGTGCCCGATGTGTGGGGAGATATAGAAAAGCGTTTGAATAGGAGGCATCGCGTCATATTGTGGCGCAGAATCGCGATTTCATCCTCGGTAGCGGCTGTGTTGGCTCTCGCATTGTTTCTGCCGCAGGGAAAGAATGCTGAAACTGTAAGTGTTGTGGAACCGGAGCACTTTTACGAAGCGGCTTCCGTCGTAGGAAACCTGATGGATGAAGAAGTTCCGTCACCAGTGATTCAGCAGATTCAAACTCACTCCGACGATGCGGTGGGAGGCGTTGAATCTGTTGAAACTGTTGAAGCTGCGAAAGATACTGAAACTGTTGAATCTGTTGTAACTGTTGAATCTGTTGAAACTGTTGAAGCTGCGAAAGATACTGAAACTGTGAAGAATACTGAGACTGTTGAAGTGGCTGAAATTGCAGAGACTTTTGATTCTCAGAATTTGTTGGCTTTCTCTGCTGAGGAGTCCGAAGATGTACGGGATATTTCCATTTCTGTGTCTTCAGATTTTTATACGATATATGGAACAGGTAATGTCAATTTCGTGAGCAGGAGTATGTCAGGAGGGACTGACGGAAGTGATATATCGAATGTCAAGCCTCTGGCCGGCTCTTCCCCGAATCATTCCATCCCTCTGTCCGCCGGAGTGGAACTGCAGTATGGATTCGGAAAGAAAAATTCTCTCGGGCAGCATCGTATGGGTATCGGTATCGGGGTGGATTACACTTATATGCGGAGTTCATATCAGGCGTTAGTGAGCAAAACTTATCTTGGAAAGTACGGGGCCGGGAACGAGCAGGCTTCCGTTACACAAGGGCTTCAATATATCGGTATCCCATTTTCTTTGTATATGAATATCCTCACTGGTGACAAACTCTTTTTCTATGCCTCGGTGGGTGGTGAAGTGGAAAAAGGACTTCAGTTGAAATAC
>JAGHUZ010000013.1 GCA_018064575.1 Candidatus Minthomonas equi | reverse complement strand
AATAAAGGAAATATTTGTCATCCCCCTGTCCTATCTGAACCCATTCTCCAGACGGCTTTTGGACTGAGAAGGTGAATCTGCCGCTGTTCTCGAACATCATCCTCCAGGTTTCGAATTTTTCTTCATCCCGACTGGCGGTCTGCCATATACCCACCAGGGAATCGTTGACAGCATACTTGGCGCGAAGTTTGCGCATCGTCAGCCGGTTATGGTCACTGAAGACGGTCTCTCCATTGATTTTTTCTTCGGTGATGTCCAGAGCCACGAGAGAATCCAGAGAGGATGCGAAGGCATATTTTCTCGAAATCTCTGCTGAAACAGGAATTCCAAAAAATCCTTTGACGCTTCCATAATATGACAAATCACAGCAGTATGCCTGATATTTCAAACTGCAGGTGCCCCACGACCGATTTCCGTCTCCAATATCACAAACACCGTTAACGGTGAGGCCGCCGTTGTCATCAAATTTCTGAACTGTCCATCTGAGAGGGTCGGCGAGTGTACCGTCAAAGGTGTCAGCCACCCAGGTCGCTTTCAGATTCTCCCTGTTATAAGATGGTTTAGTGCTGTTGCAGGAAAATGAAACAGCAAGAACCGCCAGAATGAAAAATGATATTTTGCTCTTTTGATACATCGGCCTATTTATCCAGATAGGAGAGGAGAGCTTGTGCTATGGAGGGGTATTCGGGAGTGGGCGCTTCTATCTCGATTTTCAGACCGGCCGCTTTGGCGGCCTTGGCGGTAGCTGGACCGAAAGTGGCAATCAGAATATCATTCTGAACGAAATCGGGCTTCTGCTCGAAGAGCGATTTGATATCGGACGGACTGTAGAAAACCATCATTTGGAATATGTTCGGGTCGATGGATGACAAGTCGCTGTTCACGGTTCTGCAGAATACTCCCACGTGAAAATTGAGCTTGGCTTTGGTAAACATCCTGACCAGTTCGGGCTTGGCGGCATCTGTAACTGTAAGAAGAAACTTTTCGTCTTTATGCTTGGTGCCTATGGCTTCAATAATGGAGGCGGTGTTTCCCTTGCAGGGGAATATTTTTCTTTTCCTGTAAACGATATATTTCTGGAGGTAATTGGCTATGGACTCGGTGGTGCAGAAATACTTCATCGTCTCAGGAACGGTGAATCTCGTCACTTCGCACATTTTGAAAAATGAGTCGATGGCGGATTTTGCTGAAAAAACTATGGCGGTATGTTCGGAGATGGAAATGTGTTGGGCACGGAAATCCCTTATATCCACAGGTTCCACCCTGAAAAACGGGAAAAAACGGATATTTACGTTGAATCTGTTTATTATGTCCGTGTATGGAGAACCGGCTGAAGGTTCCGGTTGAGAGATGATAATATTCTTTACTTTCATCATATCCTAAAGTCTGATAAACATTACCGTGATAATTAATATCGGTAAAATTTCGACGGTGCAAAGGTACAAAAAAGAGTAAAACAGAGATACCTCTGCAGAAAATAAAGTGGCATACACCTTGTGCAGGTATATTA
>JAGHUZ010000310.1 GCA_018064575.1 Candidatus Minthomonas equi | reverse complement strand
ATCATATCCATTCCCCTCATCAGACCCCAGCCCCAGGCCACCAGAGAAGTGGTATTGTCTGTCCGCTGCGGGTCACGTTCCCCCCAGAGTTCGAAGATTCTCGTATAAGCGATATTTTCATCAAAACACGGATCCGGATCGGGCGAAATGTCTTCATAACAGGCCGTCACTACGGCATATCCGCGTGCGATGAGCATATTTACCGGAATAATCGTGCGAGAATTGAGTTTATTCATCGAGCCTCTTGGCTGAAGGGTCTCGTTCTGCCCGACACGGGTATAATTAGGCCAGATAAGAATTTCCTCGTCTTCAAGAACCGTATGATTTCCACCATAGTTGAGCAGAAGAACCACGGGGGCAGGACCCTTGATATGCTTGGGAGTAACGACAAGCCAGTCAATCTTCGGACCGCTCTTGTCCGCCTTGAACCACATACGAATCTGCCTGCGGACAGCGAACCCGGCCAGAGTCTCACCTTCATCAAGCGTTTCTGTTATAACATCATCCGGAGCGGAAGGCATTCTGCCGTACATCTCGCTCTGAAAAATACCAAGTATCTCTTGTCTGCGCGCCCGCCAGTCTGCGGCATTTTTCACCTTTTTCCCATTGACGAATTCAAGAGGATTTTCCAACGTAAATGAAGGAATCTTGCTCTTGTCATAGTTCTGGCCCGACATTTCCGTAAATCCGAATGCCAAAAAGGCCGCAAGTAACATCATTGTTTTTTTCATACGCATAACCTTTATGTATTAGTTTTATTTCCTATTCGGTAAAAATAAAGACAAAATTCGACAATTCAACCCTTCCGTCGCATTATTTTCAATTTTCACCGATTCTGTGGAAGTCTTTCCAAAAGAATTATCTTTGCATTATGTTTGAATTCATAAACATATCCATTGCTGATGTGGTAGACGTATTGCTGGTCGCCATAATCATCTACCAATTGTTCAGAATGCTGCGCGGGACAGCTGCTTTCAGCGTATTTCTGGCCATCATCAGCCTATATTTTCTGAACCTTCTGATGCTGGTCCTGAAGATGAAACTGATGTCCAACATACTGAGCCAGATTCTCGGAGTGGGAATGGTCGCCATCATTATTATCTTCCAACAGGAAATCAGAAGATATCTCCTCCATTTCGGAAATGCCATATCGGCCAAGATGAGCCATCACGTTATGCTCCGTCAGCTTTTCAACACTAATTCCTCCAGAATTAAAAAAAGCAGTATCGATGAAATCTCTATGGCCTGCAAGAGTATGAGCAACACCAGAACCGGAGCACTTATCATCCTCACACATTCCGCTTCCATCGATTTCGTCATCGAAACCGGAGACATCATCGATGCGGCCATTCACAGAAGACTGATAGAGAATCTCTTTTTCAAGAACTCCCCTCTTCACGACGGGGCCATGGTCATCGCCTCGGACAGAATCATAGCAGCCCGATGCACACTTCCCATCATAGAGAATCCTGACATTCCCCCACAGTTCGGTCTCAGACACAGAGCCGCAGTCAGCATCACCAAAGACACTGATGCCGATGCCATCGTGGTATCCGAAGAAACCGGTAACATATCCTTTGTCACTAACGGAGAACTGAATATCTGCACCAGCATCAGCCAGCTCAGGCTATATATCGAGAATGCATATCGGAAATGAACATTACCGCCAAATTAAGTTTTGACCGCATCGTGGAGATGGTCTGCGAAAACTGCAGTACCGGATTCGCCCGGAGAAGAGCTGGGGAAGAAACATTTTCAAGTTCCTGCGAAGAAGTGCGGCACCGTCTCGTCTTATGCGACGAGATGCGGCAGATACTTATGTTCGAAACATCATTCCCCGACTCGGGTTTTCCAGACTGCATCCACTTTCTGATACCGCTGAGCAACGAAAACACACATATAGACCTTCCCTCCCTCAGCATACTCCGCAGTTCCCTGGATACTCTCCGGAAAACCGTCAATTTCTTCAACGGCCTCAAGGACGGCAAATACCCCGCCCTCCGGGCGATGACGGAGTCCATAGCCACCTTCCCGGAAGTGCTGCGCCGCATCGATATAATCATAGACAAATACGGAGAAGTCCGGGACGGAGCCTCGATAGAATTGCGGGACATCCGCAGAAGAATACACGACAAAGAAGGCTCGGTTTCCAAGAAAATCCAATCCGTCCTCAGTGCAGCCATAACTGACGGCTATGCCGAAAAGGAAGCCTCTGTTTCCATCAGGGACGGGAAAATGCTCATTCCCGTGGCCGCCGGCCTGAAAAAGAAGATACCGGGCATCGTTTATGATGAATCCGCCTCCGGCAAAACCGCTTTCATCGAACCCATCGAGGTCATCGAAATAAACAATCAGCTCAAGGAACTTCACTTCGAGGAACAAAGGGAGATTCTACGCATTCTGGTTACATTCACCGAATTTCTTCGTCCCTATCTGGAGGAGATTCTCCGTGCCGAAGAATATCTTTCAGAAATGGATTTCATACGTGCCAAGACACAAGTGTCACGTAGTTTCGAAGGAGGGATGCCCGTCATTTCCGAGCAGGGTGAACTTATCCTCCGAAAAGGAAGACACCCGCTTCTGGAAACCGCCCTCAAGAGGGAAGGAAAAGAAATCGTTCCACTGGACCTGACACTTACCCCGAATAAGAGAATTCTCCTCATTTCCGGACCTAACGCCGGAGGCAAGTCAGTATGTCTCAAGACAGTAGGTCTGCTACAATATATGCTCCAATGGGGAATGCTCATCCCCGCAGGCGAAAGTTCTGAACTTCGTCTTTTCGACCGGATATTCATCGACATTGGCGACAACCAGTCCATAGACAATGACCTAAGCACCTATTCATCCCATCTGACCAATATGAGAAATCTCCTCAGCGAAGCCACGGCGGATTCACTTGTTCTCATAGACGAGTTCGGCTCAGGTACGGAGCCTGCGGCAGGAGGCGCCATCGCAGAGGAAATTCTGGCAGAACTCGAAAAGAGAGGATGCTATGGGGTAATCACCACTCACTACACAAATCTGAAATTCTACGCCAACAACAGCAGCGGAATCCAGAACGGAGCGATGATGTTCGATGCGAAAAAAATCGAGCCGATGTTCAGGCTTGAGATGGGACTTCCGGGCAATTCCTTCGCTTTCGAGCTGGCCAGAAAAATCGGTCTTCCAGAAAGCATCGTCCACGGAGCGGAGGAAAGGGCCGGCTCCGACTACGTCACTATAGAACGTAACCTTCGCAAGATAGCCAGGAACAAACGCTCACTCGAAGAAAAACTCTCCAGAATAAAAAACACGGACCGCACCCTCGAAAGCATCACCGAAAAATACGAAAAAGAACTCGCCGACATCAAGGCCTTAAGGAAAAGCATAATTGAGGAAGCCCGTCAGGAGGCACAGGAAATACTCGCACAGGCCAATAAAAAAGTCGAAAACACCATACGAGAGATAAAGGAATCCCAAGCCGAAAAGGAAAAGACCAAAGAAGCCAGAAAACAATTGAATGATTTCCGGACAGAAATGCAGGAAATCAGCCGGACGAAAAGGGACGAAGAAATCGAGAGGAAAATGCAGCAGATTATCCAGCGGAAAGAGCGCAGGAAGAAACGGCAGGAAGAGAGGGAAAAGAACGCAGCCCGCGAAAAGGAAAACGGCGGACAGGAGTTTCCGGCAGAAACGAAGAACACTCCCCCGGAAGAGATGTGCATCATTTCCGGTACAAAAGTAAAAATCAAGGACAGCCAGCTGGTCGGTGAAGTGCTTCAGGTCAACGGGAAAAAAGTAAAAGTGGTCATCGGGAACATCACATCGCAGATGGATATCTCCAGACTGGAAATCATTTCTTCCAAGACATTTAAGGATGCTGTAAAGCCGGCACCCCGGAAACTGGCCATAGATGCATCCATTACCGACAGAAGACTCCATTTCAAGCCGACCTTGGACATTCGGGGCCTCCACCTGGAAGAAGCCATCACCACTGTCACCCACTATCTTGACGACGCAGTTATGGTAGGATTCCCCGAAGTGAGCATCCTTCACGGAACGGGGACAGGAGTACTGAGGGAAGAAATCAGAAAATACCTCCGCATATACCCGGAAATCAAAGGTTTCAGGGACGAAGCCGTCGAACGTGGTGGAGCGGGAATCACAATAGTAACATTCAAATGAAGAAAATGAAAAATATTATGTTCCTGCTGCTTGCACTCGCAGCATTATCATCCTGCTCCCGCTCCAGAGCGATAAAGGAAGCGGGAATCCTCACAGACCAATTCCTCACGGCATACTGCCGGGGAGATTTTCAAACAGCCTCCGACTTCTGCCAG
>JAGHUZ010000180.1 GCA_018064575.1 Candidatus Minthomonas equi | reverse complement strand
CTTGTCTGGGCGCTTGCGGCATAACCCGCACAAACCAGCATAAGTGTCGTGATGATTTTTTTCATAGGTGTTAATGTGTTTTTGAGTGAAAAAATATTATTATTTGTTGGATTTTTTAGATTTCTTGGGCTTCTTGTACCTGCCCATCATTTTCTGGTAGTTTACGAACTGCTCCGGAGAAAGGATGTTCATCATAGCGGAATCTATACGATTATCCCATTTCTGTTTAATGGAGAGATATAGGGAACTTTCGCTGGCTCCCGACTTTTGCAGTTCCTCGATTTCATCCATCCAGGCACGATAATCGTGAGTAAGTATGGAATCGGCATAAAAAGTCTGATGAGGTTCAAGTTCAAGCTGGGTTTCCATTTTACTTACCCATTCTATGGCGATTTCTTCAGGCGATTTCCTTTCAGAATCCTGAGCGCTGATGCCGGTCCAGGCCGGCACGACAAACATAATAATTAAACAAAGTCTCTTCATTTCAGTAACTTAATGAAAATTTTCCGCACTGACCTCTTTCCATATCCTGCCTGTCTCCACACTATCATAGGGAGCAGGATATTTCCCAAGGTCAGGTATATTGAACGATTTCAAAGTCTTGTCATACAAATGGGGGTCCTCCTGCGGAAGAATGAACGGTCTGGAGGCTTTCCCGTCCGAATCGATATGGCAGAACCAAGGCTTGCCATACTGCCCGTCATCACGTTTGGAGGCGAACACCATCCAGTGACCGTCCGATGACCAACTGTGATAACTGTCTGAAAATTCCGGAGAATTGATTTCATTCATAGGACGTGATTCTCCGGTGGAAAGGTTCATTATCCATAAATCGCATTCCCGGTGCCAGATGGGGAAAGTGCCATAGTCGGCCACGGTGAATACCAGCCATTTACCGTCAGGTGAAGCCTTCGGATGACATACGGAGCCTTTATGGATGGCCGCATCCCATACATTCTCCACCTGCGGGCCGAGTTTTCCGGTGATGGAATCGAACGGCGTCCTGTAAAGGGAATACCTGAGCTGCTCCACCTGTCGGGGAAGTGTAACGGTGTCTGCGCTGCAGTAGAACACCTGACTCCCATCGGCACTGAAGCAGGGGAAGGTTTCGAATCGGTCGGGACGGGCGAATGAATCTGCTATCAGTATAGTATCATTGTCAAAATCTGTAACACACAAATCGGAAACCGTATCATACACTTCCAGACGCCTGCCGGTTCCGGTATGAAAACCGGGGATGATGATATTGGTGGAAAATACGCCCCAGCGGCCTGAAGGGTGGATATCCCCGTAAACGGTTCCGGAGGCCATCCCATCCTTCTTGAGATTGAGTTTGCGGCATCCGCCTCCGCCGCGGGAGTATATGGCGCCGCCGTTCTTGCCCCTGAGGTAAAACATCGAATTCTCCCCTTTATGTATATGGCAATTCATACACGCATTGCCGGTATTCTCCCACGAGGAGAGGGTTCTTTCGGCGAAAGAGGTCAAGTCACGTTCCACTATCGCCACGTGATTCCATACTTCATACCCCGGTTCGATAAGACGGTACGTAAGATAAGAATCCACAGAATCTCTACTGACTTCTATATCCCATTCCCCGAACAGGGAACTTGTCACGTGGACCGACCCTCCGAGGGCCGCTTCAAGCAGGGCCGCCCATTCGCCGCGAGCGGGGCACACTTCCCTTCCCTTGACCTCCACCCTGATGCAGCCTGCTTCAAAAGTGGTCACAGCATCTGCGGAACCTTTTCCGTCATAATAGAAATTGAGCGGAGCGATATTACAGGGAACCGTAACTCCACGGTAATCCGGGAACATAAGCGGTTCGGAAAGCTCCCGCCGGCATCCGCACGCCAGAATGCCGAGAACCATACAGAACAGTGCGCATCTCTTCATCTCAACCTCTGTTAGCAAAGTGAAAATAATACCAATACGTACTTTTGAATGAGACGGGCAGCATATCAGCATTTCCACGGGCCGCATTCAATGATTCGTTGTAATGATTGAAATTCCGGAAAACTTTCTCACTTATCCCCAATTCCTTCCTTTTATCGGCGGACACGTCTCCGATGGAGGCCAGATGGACAAGCGCCACCTCCTGATAAAGCCGACAGTCTTTCTTCCCGGGGACATAATCTTCGATGAAAGCGGGAATGTTCTTGGTCAGCAAGTCGTAGCACAGGAGATACTCGTATGCCGCGAGATTATCGGGATTACTCTCTATCAATCCCTTGAGTACGGGGCGGACATCATCCGAAACGTGAACGATGTCTTTCTTCTGTATGAATTTCTTTTTCTCCTTCCACTTTCCGTCAAGAGTATCCCCCAGAAGAGCCAAATACTTGCTGGAGAGCTTCTCATCCCCGTTCACCATATTTATTTCAGCCATACGCCGGTAAAATCTGGGACCTCCGTGAGCCGGAGAGTATATCATCCCGAGTATGGTATGGTGTTCCGCCATAGTCATTTCGCCCAATTGATACCATACCTCGTTCGAACATATCAGGTCCGGAATCGAAGTATGCTCTCCGACCGGGATGAAGAGTCCCGCCTCAAAAAGCTGATAGTATGACAGCAGACGCTCTCCGAGTTTACCCATCATCGCATTCGCCAGATTATAGAAATAACATCCGGGGAGGGTTTTCTCCTCCCTTACGGCGAGTTCCAGCACACGTTCCCAGTTTTCCGCGGAGGCCTCCACCATCATCCCGAAAATATTTTCCAGATGTTCATCAGGTTCACCGGCCACCTCCTCAAGTCCCTCCCTGGTCAGCGAGAGTTCTGAAGCCAAAGCGTAATGATAGGGATATCGGTAACGAAAACCCGTCATCCGTACCACGGAAAACAGAATGACCGCCACGGCAGCCACCGACAATGAGATTATCAACCGTTTTCGATTCAAACCAAAGCGCAATTAGTGCGTAAAATTATTCAATTTTCTTTTACATTTCAAACATATTTTATTCTCTTTTGGATTTTTTGACACCATTCCCTAAATTTGCGAAGGAAACTAATCATTCCAAGACCAAATCATATCCAAAAATCAAAATCAATGAAACGAGTTCTTGTTTTACCGGCTCTCTTTCTTTCTGTCCTACTCACGTTTATGCAGACTGACGCTGCTGCGCAGAAGACAGAGGATGTCACCCGCCTCGAATCCCCTATTACACATTTCCCCGCAC
>JAGHUZ010000214.1 GCA_018064575.1 Candidatus Minthomonas equi | reverse complement strand
CTACTTCCTGATAGTGCAGGACTTTATCAACGCTGCGCGCAAGATGGGGGTATGGGTGGGTCCCGGACGAGGCTCAGCAGCCGGCAGTGCTGTGGCTTACTGCCTTACTATCACCGACATAGACCCTATCAAATACGACCTTCTGTTCGAGCGTTTCCTGAATCCGGAACGTGTGAATATGCCTGATATCGATATTGACTTCGATGATGCAGGCCGTTATGAGGTCTTCGACTATGTGGAACGCAAGTATGGGAAGAGTCACGTATCCCACGTGGTGACTTTCGGTACTTTGGGTACAAGGAGTGTCATCAAGGACCTTGGACGTATCCAAAAGGTCCCTTTGCAGGAAACGGACCGCCTTTCAAAACTTGTTCCGAGCAAGAAAATGATCATTCAAGTGGAGAAAGAGGTCGAGGAGGAGGTGGAGAAAGAGGTCGAGAAGGAGATTACCGATGAAAATGGAAACGTCTCGGTTCAGAAAGTGTTGGAAAAGGTGAAGGTCAGGAAGAAAGTGAAGGAAGACAAGGAAGTGGATGCCACGATTAAACTGTGTGTGGAGAAACTGCCTGAGTTTCAGGAAGCGTTCAATTCGGGGAACGAGGCCATCCACGATATGCTTGCATACGGTGAGATACTCGAAGGGACGGTACGTCAGACAGGAGTTCACGCCTGTGCCACCATCATAGGTCGCGATGACCTGACGAATTTCATTCCTATCTGTACTGTAAAGGACAAGGATACAGGACAGGATTTGCTGGTTTCCCAGTTTGAGGGGACTCTCATAGAGTCCGCCGGTATGCTGAAAATGGATTTCCTGGGTCTCAAGACTCTTACCATTCTCAAAGAGTGTGTCAAGAATATCAAAGAATCTCAGGGAATCGATGTGGATATCTTCCATATCCCCATCGATGATGAACTTACCTATCAGCTTTTCAGCAGGGGAGACACTGTCGCCATATTCCAGTTCGAATCGGAGGGAATGCAGAAATGGCTTCGGGAACTTCAGCCGAGCCGTTTCGAGGACCTTATCGCTATGAATGCCCTTTATCGTCCGGGACCTATGGATTATATTCCTGATTTCGTCGCCCGTAAGAAAGGGGAGAAAAAAATCGAATATGACCTCCCTGAAATGGAGAAGTATCTGAAGGGTACTTACGGAGTTACCGTTTATCAGGAGCAGGTGATGCTGCTGTCCCAATTACTGGCAGGATTTTCCAAGGGAAAGGCCGACAAACTCCGCAAGGCGATGGGGAAGAAACAGATTAAGGTGATGGAGGGGCTTCGCGAAGAATTCTTCAGCGGAGGTATTGAAAGAGGCCATCCGAAGGAGAAACTTGAAAAAATATGGGAAGACTGGAGGGCATTCGCCGCTTACGCGTTCAATAAGTCCCACGCCACCTGCTATGCCTGGGTAGGATATCAGACAGGGTATCTCAAGGCTCACTATCCGGCTGCCTATTATGCTGCGGTGATGACTAATGCGCAGGGAGACATCGTCGAGATTACCAAACTGATGGATGACTGCAAGAAGCACGGCATCAAGGTACTCGGACCGGATGTCAATGAAAGTCGGACGAACTTCTCGGTGGACCGTGACGGAAACGTCCGTTTCGGAATGGCCGGAGTAAAAGGCGTGGGTACCAATGCCGTGGATTCCATAATCCGTGCTCGGGAAGAAGGAGGAAAATTTACCGACATCTTTGATTTTATAGAGCGAACGGATTCAGGTGTAATCAATAAAAAAGGAATTGAATATCTGGCCTATTCCGGAGCATTCGATTCATTCCCGGAAATCAACCGGGGTTCATTCTCCGTGGTGACCGGGGACAAGGATGAAACTTTTCTTGACAGCCTGATACGCTACGGGAACCTTTATCAGAGAGATAAAGAAGCCGCTACCACCAGCCTTTTCGGTGGGGATAATGCAGTTCAGACATCCCGCCCCCTGCTTCCGGTGGTTCCGGAACTCAACAGAATGGAAATTCTGCGCAGGGAAAAGGAACTGGTGGGAATGTATCTGTCGTCCCACCCTCTTGATATGTACCGCTTCGAAATAGGACAGTTTACGAACTGTACTCTCTCGGAGATGAAGGAGATGGGGGATTCTGCACTTTCCAGACCGGAATATCAGGGAAAGGAATGTATGGTGGCGGGGCTTGTGACCGCGTATGAGAGGCGGCAGACCAAAACAGGTCGTGATTTCTGTAAACTTACCGTGGAGGATTATTCCGGTACTTATACCTTTACCTTATTCGGGAAAGATTATGAGGCGTATATGCAGTATGGAGAGTGTCAGCATCCTCTTCTGATGAAGGTAAAACTGACCGCAAGATTTCCGTATCTGAAGGAAGAAGAGAAGGAGAAACTGCGTCAGGAGGGCAAGAATGTCAAAGACCTGAAACCTGTTTCCGTCGAGCCGAAGATACAGTCCATTATGCTTCTCTCCAATACTGCGGAAGCATTTATCCGTTCGATGTCTGTGCGTATTCCTCTCGAAATGGCCACTGCTGCTTTCTGCAGGGAACTCTGCCATAGGCTACGGGCGTCAAAGGGCAAGGCCATATTCAATGTCGTGGCAGTGGATAAGGAATCAAAACTGTCGGTGGAACTCTTTTCCAGAAAATTCAAGGTGGATGTGGCGTCAGACCTTCTGGCTTTTTTCGATGAACGGAACATACAATATCATTTCACACAGGAAATAAAGATGTAATTTCATACTTTTGCACTATGAAAGATTCTAATATAACGGAAAGGAAAGGTTTCCAGTCTTCGTTCGGCGTATTGGTGGCATTGACAGGCTCGGCCGTGGGACTTGGCAATATGTGGCGTTTCCCCTATTTGATGGGAACTAACGGAGGTGCTGCATTCATTTTGATATATATCGTG
>JAGHUZ010000078.1 GCA_018064575.1 Candidatus Minthomonas equi | reverse complement strand
TCCACATTCTCGATTATAGTCATTTCCTTCCCACAAAGAAATATCAAATGTTCCAATTATGCAAGATACTGCCGTACGCCTTGAAACTTGTTTTTGCAATTGGGTAAAAATGATTATCTTTCGGACTTGAAAACTGTCAAACCTATGCCTGAAACAAAACCTAAAAGAGACCGACGTGACCGTTATGACCGCATCTACCTCAAGGATCTTGATGCGATGCATCATATTCTGCCGATGTTTATTCCCAAAAGATGTGATAACGAAGTCGTGGCATCGGAAATAATCGATATCGAAGCTATTACGAAATACATCGAGGAAAAGAATTCCCACAATCCCGTTTTCAAATACACTTGGTTTCATGTTATTTCCGCTGCTATAGCGAAGGTGCTGGTACTCAGACCTAAAATGAACTGGTTCATATCCGGTCCAAGAATGTATGCAAATCGCGACGTGAAACTCTCATTCATAGTCAAGAGAACTTTTGAGGATAGTTCTGAAGAGGCAGTTGCCAAGGTTAAAATAGAACCACAGGCCGGCTCTCCTGTAGAACAGATACACGATTATGTCGAGAAGTTTGTCACCAAAGTCAGAAAGGAGAAGGAAAGGGAAAAAACTACAGATACAATGTATTTCCTGAAAAAAGTTCCACTCTTTCTCCTGCGCCTGTTCTTCTGGAGCATCAGAAAACTTGAAATGTGGGGGAGATATCCAAAATCCTTGGCTGAACAGGATCCCTGTTATTCCAGCGTTTTCATAACGAATTTGGGAAGCATACATTTGAATGCCGACTATCATCATCTCTATGAAGGAGGAACGATGTCGATGTTCGTCGTAATAGGGACCAGGAAAATGAGACCGATTTTTAATCCCGACGGTACATACGAAATGCACGATACCATCAAATTATCCTTAACTATAGACGAGAGAATCGCGGACGGTTATTATTTTGGAAACAGTTTGAAATTACTTAGAAAACTGCTTCAGAATCCGGAACTCCTCGATTCAGATGTTCAAACCCCGGTAGAAACAGACTGATGACAGAATTGAAAACTCCTTGGATAGGAAGTTACGGTGAACTTCCTTTCCATTTGAAATACAGTGAAAAATCGATGAGTGCTACCGTACTTGATACGGCTGCACGTGAAACGGACTTTCCGGCCCTTTCTTTTATGGGTAGAAAGATATCATATACAGAATTGGCGGAACATATCGATAATGTGGCCAAATGCTTTTTTAATCTGGGAGTGCGTCCGGGACAGAGAGTCCTGATATGTATGCCCAACACCCCTCAGGCCATTTATTGTCTTTACGGACTTAACCGTATCGGTGCCATAGCATCTATGGTTCACCCTCTCTCAGCCATAGGTGAAATCGTTTATTTCCTGAATGAGGCCAACTGCGATGTCGCAGTTACTTTAGACCAATTCTATGAAAAATTCCAGCAGGTGATGGAAAAGAGGTCTGTGCGAAAACTTCTCATTGCCAGAATTTCAGAAGAACTGCCTGTCTTGAAATCCATAGGATACAAACTGCTCAGTGAGAGGAAATTCCCCACCATTAAGTCAGAAGGAAACGTTTTGCTGTGGAAGGACTTTCTCAAACTCGGCGGGCAAGTTACTGGTAACTATGTCGTGGACAAAAATCCCAGAGAAGAAGCGGTGGTGCTGTTTTCCGGAGGTACTACGGGAATCAATAAAGGAATTATGCTGTCAGACTTGAGTTTTAATGCAATGGTTCTCCAGACGGCTACTATGAGCCATGAAGATGTACGCCACACGAAGATGCTGGCAGCTATGCCTGTGTTCCACGGTTTCGGACTGGGTGTCTGCATTCACACGATGTTGGTGGCAGGTGGAACCGCCATTCTGGTTCCAAGATTCAATGTCAAGAGTTATGCAGCTTTGATAAAGCGGAATAGACCGAATTTCATAGCCGGTGTACCCACTCTGTATGAAGCCATTACCAGAGGGAATTATCTTGATGGTGTGGATTTGTCTTGTCTCAAGGGTGTATTTTCCGGTGGCGATTCCCTTTCCGTAGAACTGAAGAAAAAATTCGACTCTTTTCTGGCTGCACATCACGCTACCATCCGTGTGCGTGAAGGGTATGGAACCACTGAGTGTGTAACGGCCAGCTGTCTGACTCCCTGGGACAAAGAAAAGGAGGGGAGTATAGGAA
>JAGHUZ010000260.1 GCA_018064575.1 Candidatus Minthomonas equi | reverse complement strand
GATTAAGGAGAATATCTCCGTGGAGCAATCCCGGTTTCAATGCTTTGGCCCCTGTCATCCCGGTCTCTTCATCAATGGTGAAAAGTGCCTCTACGGGGCCGTGGGGGATGTCTTTGGATTCCAGAATGGACATAGCTGTCGCGACACCCATACCGTTATCGGCGCCCAGGGTGGTACCTGTGCCCATACCCAGTCTCCTTCGATGCGGGGTTTGACGGAATCGTTCAGCCAGTCGTGCGGTACGTCCTTATTGTTCTGAGGAACCATATCAAGGTGTCCCTGAAGGATGATTCCCTTGCGGTTCTCCATTCCCGGGGTGGCGGGTTTGCGGATAATGACGTTTCCTATTTCATCCGCGAAAGTTTCAAGTCCGAGTTTTTTCCCGAACTCTAACATAAATGCCCTGATTTTTTCTTCGTGTTTAGAGGGACGTGGAATCTGCGTGAGCGAGTGGAAATGGTTCCAGATGCAGGCAGGTTTGAGATGGCTTAGTATATTCTGTTCCATATTGTTTTCTTATTAGAGAGGCATATTCAGAAGTGAACCTTTCTGGTAAACGGGGATTCTGGAAGTGAGGAGGGTCTGCTGACCGTCGATGAGTTTCATAGTGCAGATGGCGGGAGTGCGGTAACGGATGTTGGTACGCGGGGTCTTGGGGTCATCTACCATATTGCCGGGGGCACCTTCACGGTTGAGCTGGAGCATAATGATTCGTCCTCCGATATTGTCGGGAGATACGAGACCTTCGGTGTCGCTGATGCGAAAGGCTACGTAGATGTCATCTTCAATGTTGGGAACGACATCGAAGCAGGCTTTCTGTACGGAGGTGCTTACCGTACCGAGGAAAAGTTCGGTATATTGTTTTTCCATTCTGGTGATTTCGTCGATAACGGCTTTCATCGCTTCGCCGGTGAAGGAAGCATCGGTGTCACCTGTGATGATGTCAACCTTTTTCTGACGGAGTTTGAAAATCATTTCGGCTGCTTCCTGTGCTTTTCTTTCCGGGCTTTTTTCCACTACCTGACTCTGACGCACCGCGATGCGGTCAAAACTTCCCGATTCATTTTTTTCCGCTTTATACAGGGTGGTCTGGTCTGAGGCCAGGTTTGAGGTGACGGCTCCGGGCTGAGTGTAGTCAGAGGAGGAAGGAAATCTCCAGATGTTTTCATTTGAAGTGCTTTCTCCGGGCATCGAAATGACTCCCTGTGAGGTCATCTTCAGCATCTTTTCATAAGCTGTCTGCTTGGCGGACGGTGTCACGGAAAAAACCGCTGAGGGGTCGGCTTCGATGAAATGTGAAACTTTTATGTCTGTCAAGGTGCAGGTGCTGGTAGGGGAGGATGGTGAGGCGATTCCCAAATATTTCTCTGCGTATTTGGCCAGGGGCCCCGGAGTATGGTATTCCATAACGGCTTCGACTTCCATATGTATGGCAGTCGAGGGAAGAGCGTAGGTGATATCTCCCGATGTCTGTGCATTGGCATCGGTGGTGATGTTCATCATTATTGCCGCAGGCAATAGAAAAGCAAAAAATAAACGTTTCATATCATTGGTGTTATTATTTCCATCTTTTGTGGCTCCATAGCCATCTTGATTTGTCGGAACGGATATCCGCTTCAAGAAGGCGCGCGTATTCGCTTGTGACGAATCCTGTTTCGTGGAGGGATGCGTCATCGCAGATGTGGACATATCTGGCGATATATTTACCGCGGCCCTCCCTTCTGACGCTCCAGTAACCTACTCCGAGTTTAAGTTTTCGCGCTATTTCTCCGGGGCCGGAAATCATTCCGGTGGGCTGATTCAGGAAGGTCAGGTCAATATGGGTGTTCGCTGACGGGTATTGGTCGCAGGCGAAGAAATATATGTTCTTTCTTGTCTTGTCGGAAAGAATATGGCGGGCGATAGTGTTTGTCTCCACGAAGTTGACGGAGTGGTGGCAGGTTCTCATCCTGAGCATCACATCGTTTGCAATGGCATTTTCCGGACGTTTGTAGATGAAATTGAAATGGCTGTTCGGAATATTGATTCCGTAGTATTTCTTCAAGTCCGGGATGCCTCCCCAAATCTCCCAGTTATGGAAATGAGCCAGAAGTGTAATCGTGCATCTGTCTGACTGATATGCTTTTTCCAAGTCTTCCGTGCCTTCGAAGCCGGTATGGTTCCGAATACTTTTTTCAGAGGCGGAGACGGACCAGATACCTTCGACCATAACGTCTGCCAGATTATGATAAAAATCCTTTGCGATGTCGGCCACTTCACTGTACTTGAGTTCAGGGAATGAACGGGAGATATTGGTCAGAACCACAGTCAAGCGGTATTTGAATATCCTGTAGAGTATAAAATAAAGTATATCGGCGAAGAGATAATGAATCTTCAGAGGCCAGAGAGACCAGAGATAGACCATCCCGAAAACGATATTCGCCGCTATTTTCTTCATAATTTACAAAGTTATTGATTATTTGGGATTATTCATATTTTTTATGATTTTGGTGAGTCGCATCCCAAAGGCCGTTTATTACGGGGTTCCACCCCGGGCTCCGGCCGCCTTTCGCACTTTCCGTGTTTTGCGCAAGGTCAGCCCACTAGGACTTTGTCGATGTTTCGGGTTTTGCTGTCGAAGTTGATTCCTATGCGGATAATCTGCTGGTCTTCGATTTCGAAGGGGAGTGTGTAGT
>JAGHUZ010000182.1 GCA_018064575.1 Candidatus Minthomonas equi | reverse complement strand
TGGAATCCGGCCGTAGGCCAGTTCCAGACTCAGCATTTGGAAAAAATGGGGGGAACACCGTATATCGACGTTTTCGTCAATGTGCAGTGGAAGAAAGTCACACTTTTTGTCAAATGTACCAATGTCGCTCAAGGATGGCCTGACGGAGATTATTTCTCTGCTTATCCTTATATCCGACCTACAGAAACATAAAGCTGGGAATATTCTGGCCTTTTTATTTCTGATATGCATTCAGTCACGAAACACCCATTAATCGTGCATACTGTGACCGTGCTTATGTGCGGCATCTGTATCGGTATTCTGGTAGGGATTCTGGCCGGAAGAAACAGTATGCGCTCACGTTCCAGACTCTCTACGGATGGGCGGGATACCATAAGGGCTGCTGTCGCCTTCCGTGCTGACCTTGCTGACCGTCTGGGTTATGCCACAGGGATGGAGTACGCTCTTCTTCAGAAATACGGTGATGATGAGGGAGTCTGTGTCGATGTGCGATTGACCTATACAGATTCTTCCATTCTGTGGAGTGAACTTGAAGATGGAAGATTGGATATTCTTCTGCTCGATGGAACAGATTCTTCATATCTTGTTCACGAAAGAGCCATCAAGTGTTGTCTCAGGTCGGGGCTGTGCCGTTGGGCTGTCCGGAGAAATGACAAGCGGCTGTTGGTGAATGTGAATCATTGGCTCGGCCTTTTTATGGAGACTCCCGAATTTTCTGCGATGCGGACAAGGTTTTCTCTCCTTCCGAAGCTTGGACTCCCGAAGGATACCATAGACATCAATACAGTCAAGGCGCGGAGAATTTCCCCTTACGATGACATCATCAGACAGAATGCCAGAATTCTGGAATGGGACTGGCGTCTGTTGGCTTCACTGATATGTCAGGAATCCAAGTTCGTGTTATCGATGCAGTCTTCCCGTAATGCTGTGGGCCTGATGCAGGTGAGGCCCTTGACCGCTGAGCATTATGGTCTCCCTCTTTCGTTTGAACCTTCTGACAACATTCATTTGGGTACACTTCATCTGCTGAACCTGTTGAAACATTTTTCTGAATCCGAATTCACGGATGCGGATGTAATCAAGTTTTCTCTGGCTGCGTACAATTGCGGCGAGAGCCGGATAAGAAACTGTATCGAATATGCCAGGACTCAGGGGTATGATGCATCCAATTGGGCCGGTGTCGAGTCCGCTATTCTGGAAATGAGGGAGAAGGGGATGTTCAATGGAACTGAAACCTTGAATCTCGTCAATGGTATCCTGGAACGGTACGAAGTGTACTGCAAGAGTGTGGAACCATAGAATTTCAGGACATTTTTATGGTCTTGTCCGGTGATACTCCGGAGATGAAGCGGCAGGGAATCATCATTATCAGCATCATCACTATAAAGGATATCAGATTTACTGCCAGAAGCATGGAAAAAGAAAGGTGAATGGGGACGTGGTCCACGAAATAATTGGCCGGGTCCAGTTTCATGATTCTGAACTGCTTCTGCAAGAGGAGAAGGGGGACAGCCAGGGCATTGCCGATGGCGAGACCTTTAACGATGATGATGCCGGCTTTCTACAGGAATATGCGACAT
>JAGHUZ010000307.1 GCA_018064575.1 Candidatus Minthomonas equi | reverse complement strand
AACATAAAGACTATTTCTTCTTGTAACGCTGGTAGAACTTGTCCACGCGACCGGCGGTGTCCACAAGTTTCATCTTTCCTGTATAGAAAGGATGGGACGTATTGGAAATTTCGACCTTCACCAAAGGATAGGTAACTCCGTTATATTCAAGAGTCTCTTTGGTATTAACGCAAGAGCGGGTGATGAACACGTGCTCGTTTGACATATCCTTGAATGCTACAAGACGGTAGGATTCGGGATGTATACCTTTTTTCATAACTTATTTAATTAAATTAATTGGTTCTTTTTCGGGACGGCAAAGATATATCATCACATTCAAACGAACAAATTTTTTCGATTTTTTCAGCGACAAGCTTTCTCATCATTTTATTATGAACCACGTGTACCCTCTGCCGGGAATGGTAACTTCCATTTCCACACTGTAATCACGCGCGAGTCTGTATTTCTTCGCCTTTCCGCCCTTCTCTGAAATCGATGCCACATTTTCGAGTCCGGTATAATAAAGGGGAATACGGATGGTTCTGGTAATGTCCGAATCAAGCGGATGATAGAATACGGCAAGTCCCTTTTCTTCCAGTGCCGGATTTACGTGAAGCATTCCATCCCAATCACGTCCATCTGCCTTGCGTAGATGGATTATGTCGCTGTTTAGGATTTCACGATGCTTCTTGTACCAGGAAATGATTTCCACCACAGCCTGCTTGGTTCTTTCAGTATCATAAAGCCGGGGACCCCGGTAGCAGGCCTGAACACCGGAACTGTAGTTCTGGAACATCAGTGTCCTGTAAACGTCCAAATGCTCGTCAAGCGGCTCTATCGTGGCAGCATCTCCCCCTCCGTGATAATGAGGCTATCTTATAAAACTGTGTCCACTGTGAATCGTCCAGCCCCCTATGTCCTGGATGGACGGTGCTGGCGCATTTATCTCCGGGATATGATCCGTCGTGTTCGAAACAGTTCATTCCCGTCTCTATGAGGAACTTTTCTATGTTCCTGAAATATTCCTCCCCCCATTTACTGCCCAGACAGGGAGAATTACCGAAAGTCATTCCACCCGGTTTCCGGTAGAGGGATTGATACAGTTGTTCTCATCATCTATGCTGCGGCTGGCCAGAAGGGAATAGCAGCCCATCTCTATACCCTTGGAATGGGCATAATCCACCAGTTCCTTATAACGGGAGATATTTTCAGGGGAAACGTCTTCAGCATTGAGACCTGAGCCGAAACTGAGTATTATCATTTCATAACCTGTCTCCGCAGCCTGGTCAACCGCAGTGCGCACGACTTCCGGGTCAGTGGAGGTCAGGTGCAGGAAAATGGGATTTTCAGTAGTCCAAGGAGCGACAGTCCTGTAAAAGTGACGTTGAAAAAGTCCCTGACGTTCCCTGTCACGGCTGTCGAAAGGCATTTCATATACAGTAAAAGAGCTGAATACTTCACCGTCAGCCACCTGCTGTGAAGGTCCTATGGGAGGATTCACATCCAGAATGCATCGGGTCAGGCAGGAATAGTTGCGCTGGCTGGTATAGTCCGGGTCTGTAACCCAATGGGCGGTCATATCTGTTTCAGCGTGTGAAAAACTTCCTCCACAGTTATAATCGCTTTCCACGTGAATATTCGGAAGCAAGAAATTGTCAGGATTTCCTGCCGCTGTTGTTTACTATCTCGAAGTGCGATGGAAATAAAACTAAACAAAATGTATTTCAAATAAGTTTCTTGACTCTCGACAACTGTTCGTCATAAAGCATATATCTCTTGGCTCTCCTAATCCACTTCTGCTCCTCCAGCTTAAATTGTTCCCTTGCGTCATTCCAGTCCAATTCCCCTGTCACATAAGCGAAAAGCACCGAATCCCCTACCGCCATCTCAGCTCCGGGCAGATTCATTCTTCCTGTTTCAACAAGATATCTGAGTATCCTGAGGCAATGCGACACCGAATGATACTGGACGCCGGGAACCGGAATCATCTGGAAGCCATAGCACTCATCACCGGCAAAAGGGCCGCCGGTGGGGACAAAAGCCGTCGGGCGCAGAAATACCCCTGGATTCGAAATCGGAGACACATCCCATCCGCCGGCATTGCCTCCGGCTATCATATCCTTCAATTCTGGAGCACCGAAAAACTCGAAAGCACGCGAAGTACCTCTCCCCACGCTCAGACCGGAACATTCCAGCATTCTCGTTCCGCTATAGAATACCGAAGAAAAAAGCCCGGCGTAACCGGCAGCTGCAGGAATGCTCCAAGGCATCAGCAGCTGGGTGGCGGAACGGACCATATACGAAATTATGTGCAACGGGAAATGTGCATCTATATCGCTGTACATCAGATTAGCCACCTCCCCCAATGTAAGACCGTGGCGATGAGGAAGCCCTTCGATACCTGAGGGTTCGTCCTCGTAGTTGGCAGTAACGAATTCAGCTGTAAGCATAGTTCCCTCGATGCTCCTCCCCGTAGGATTTTCTCTGTCGAAGATATACACAGCTATATCAGATTCGCTATGATGGAACATCTGGAACAGATAGAACAAAACGGCCGACACCTGATCATAACGGCTTCCAAGATCCTGGTATTCGACTACGAGGGCGTCTATGTCACTGAATTTATCCAATGAAAGAGATTCCGGGGTATCGGGATTGATACGCACGAATTCGATGTCTCCAAGAATCGGACTACAGTCGATGACACCTTCATCCATATAGAACACCCTGACAAGCGAAGATATTTCCGCCATTATTTCATATATGTACTTCCCTGTCTGTGGATTCCAGGCCGACTGTGTACAGAATACCGCTACCCTGCCCGATTTCAGGACCCGGTCTTCCTGTTCATAAATGGGAGTGGTTCTGAATGAAAACATCAGCCTATGGTTTGATAGGCGACATCCTTGATTTTGCCAGCCAGTTCATCGGCCTGTTCAAGGGTGGGAGCTTCACTGTAAATTCTTATGATAGGCTCAGTATTCGACTTGCGCAGATGTACCCACATCCTATCCGCATCGAAATCGATTTTCACCCCATCTATGGTAGTGATTCTCTCCCCGGCAAACTGTTTCTTCACTTCGTCGAAAATTTTCCCGATGAGGGCGGAATCAGAAAGTTCTATTCTGTTTTTCGATATCACATATTGAGGATAGCTGGCCCTGAGTTCAGAAACCTTCACCTTTTTGTGTGCCAGGTTACTGAGGAAAAGAGCTGTTCCGATGAGAGCATCCCTGCCGTAATGAAGGTCAGATACGATGACTCCGCCATTCCCTTCTCCTCCGATAACAGCGCCGGTACGTCTCATTTCTGTCGTTACATTGACCTCTCCGACGGCTGCCGCCGTATATGTACATCCATATTTTTCCGTAACGTCCCGAAGAGCCCGTGAAGAAGAGAGATTCGAAACGGTGCTTCCTTTTCTGTTAGAAAGAACATAATCGGCCACAGACACAAGTGTGTACTCCTCACCGAAGAAATTTCCGTCCTCACAGATGAAAGCCAGACGGTCCACATCCGGATCGACTGAAATTCCCAAATCGGCACCCTCTTTCACCACTGCCTCAGAAAGGTCTGTAAGATGAGCGGGAAGAGGTTCCGGATTATGTGCGAAATTCCCGGTGGCTTCACAGTGCACCTTTACGCATTCCACTCCGAGAGCTTCGAGCAAGCGGGGCATAACGATACCGCCCACACTGTTCACGGCATCCAGAGCGACCTTGAAACCTGTCTTGTAAATCGCTTCGACATCGACAAGAGGGTGATTCAGGACAGCCTGAATATGGGCATCCGTAAAATCCTTCGACTCCATATGCCCGAGAGAATCCACCTCCACGAACCCGAAATCTTCTTTTTCCGCTATGCGCTGAAGTTCCTTACCCTCCGCATCGGAGAGAAATTCCCCCTTTTCGTTGAGAAGTTTAAGGGCGTTCCACTGTTTCGGGTTATGTGATGCTGTAAGGATGATACCACCGTCAGCCTTCTCGAAAATGACAGCCATTTCCGTGGTGGGGGTCGAGGCCAGGCCTGCATTGACTACATCTATGCTACAAGCCTTTATGGTCCCGCAGACCATAGAATCAACCATTTCTCCGATGAGACGTGCATCACGTCAGACTACCACCTTATAACGTTCCTTACCCGGGCCTCTGTTCTTAAGTTGAACCGCGTATGCCGCCGTAAACTTGACTATATCCACAGGAGTCAGGGCGTTTCCTGTTTTACCGCCTATGGTTCCCCTGATACCTGAAATCGATTTTAT
>JAGHUZ010000247.1 GCA_018064575.1 Candidatus Minthomonas equi | reverse complement strand
CCCGTACTTTTCTGGAAAATGAAGCGATGATGGATAGTGTGGTTATTGTCAGGATTACTACCATCTCATTCAGTTTCCCTGTGGTAAGCAGTGCCACGGAGGCTCCCACTGCAAGAAAAATAATGGAAAGGAGAAGTCCGTACAGAGTTTTTTTGAAAGTTTTCCATTTCAACATTCCGCGATAGTTCTCGATTCCGTTCTCGGCGACTGTCTGGGCGCAAGAATTTTCGTCAATAGCCACATTCTCATCGGGGAATGGGAGTAATTTTCTGAAAAGCCTGTAACCTCCCCCTACGATGAACATAATGAAGGGGAAAGTTATCAGCATCTGGAATGTGTAGGTAATGGTAATTATGCTCGGGTCGACATCCAACGCCGCTCCAAGGGCGAAAAAATTCATAGTCCCGCCGGTATAGATTCCTGTCAGCATTCCAGCCACTTTTGGAAAATCAGGAATTCCGCTGTTTTTGAAAACGAAAAAACCTGTTACTATGGCGATTATTATGGCAAGAAGACCACCTGACAAGGCTGCTACGGATTTTGGAAGTGTTTTGGTCCACAACTTGAAATCGCAGTTGAACAGCATCAGTGGAATGGCCAGGGGAACAGCCACACTCTGAATCATAGTCTGTAATTTCGATATGACTTCAACTTCATGGGATCCGTCCGTGAAGCGTACAAACCCCGAAAGAGCCATTATGATACCGATGGCATAAGCAGTTATGACACTGCCTATTTTCTGTAGTGGTTTCCATCTGGGAAAAGCCCATGCTATGATTACGGGCGAAATGATGTAGATGGCGGCTATTATATATATTCTGGTCATCAGTGAAGTGTTTGAAGATTATGCCGCGAATTTAGTAAACTTTTTTACTAATTTCATAACATAATCGGATGCTCACTTCACTTTATTCATATTTTCATTCATTTTCGCGAGAACGCTGAGAAATATCAGGAGGTCGCTCTCGGAAATACCGTCTATCATCTTGCCGAGGGTTTCGATTCCGATTTCCTTTACCCAGGATTTCATTTTCAGGGAGGCTTCGGTCAGTGTGAGAATGTTTGAACGCTTGTCATTGGTATCCAAAATCCTACAAATCAGTTTTTTCTCCTCCAGGGCATCTGCCAGTTTGGTGATGGAGTTCTTGTCCTTCATCAAAGTGTCTGCCATCTGCTGTTGGGACATAGCCCCTTCATTCCATAGGATGTCAAGCAGAAGGAACTGCTCGGGTGTCAAGTTAACTCCATTTTTCTTGAGGTTTGATGCAAAGTATTGTTTTAATTTACAGCCTGCAAGATTTAGATATACAGCGATTTGTTTGGATAAAAGCATAATGGTGTCTGCTATTTGTAACTATCGCAAACATACACAAAATCTCTTAGAAATCCGTTTAGAAACGATTCTAAAAAAAGGGTAACCGAAACTTTCAGTCACCCTTTTCCGTTATTCTGACTCGTATTACAGAACAGGCATGGCAGGTAGAGTCCATCCTTCACGATATGTGTGTTTGATGAGCTCTGCCGCATAAGCCTGGGCATTTACAGGCTGCTTAATCTGTGTGAGTTTGGGATCACCGTCGATGACCTTCATCTCAGTGGATGTGATGTTAAGCACCTCATCGGGAGAAATGTTGGTGAAACGCATATTCAGACCATCCCAATCAAGCGGTTTGTTCAATCCTTTCAGACGGACTGCGAGTACACCCATTACGACCATTTCATTGAACGGACCGGCGAATGAGAAATCTGATTTTGTGAGAATGCGGCTTTCAGGACTCTCCTTGCAAGCGCGAATCCAGTCTTGTTCGTGGCTTGTGCCGACTCTGCGTTCGACCTTGGGAGCATTGGGCTTGCGACCTGAGAGGAGGAATGGTTTCTGTCCGTAGCATCCGCATACCAGAGTGTCTTTGGT
>JAGHUZ010000298.1 GCA_018064575.1 Candidatus Minthomonas equi | reverse complement strand
GATTAAGGCCAATGCTGATGATTTATTCATAATCGTATGTATATTTTCATACAAAGGTAACTATAATTAAGTCATTAATAAAAAATAACTTGATAATCTTTGCGCTTTCAATTCGGTCACATATCAGGCGGCAGGCTTCCTCATTTCAAGCAAAAGTCCATCAAAAAATCTGCTATTATGAATTTCGGCCATTAAATTTAAGGCAGCTTCTAAAAAAAATACTAACTTTACGGCTAGAAATAGAAATTCAACACAATTTATCTTATCATAAAACTATACTGCTATGACTCTCAATCGAAGAGGTTTTCTGAAAACGGCGGGCACTCTTACCGCATTAACACTCGTTCCCAGAAAAGTACTCGGAGGAAATGGATTTATCGCTCCGAGCGACCAGTTAACCAGAGGCATCATCGGTGTCGGTGGTATGGGTCGCGGCCATTATGGCTATCCTGGCGCACGCCTGACAGCCATCTGTGACGTGGACCAGAATCATCTTGATGCCGGCCTTTCTGCGGCCAAGGAAAAAATCAAGGGCTATCACGATTTCCGTGAACTCATCCACGACCCCAACGTGGACGTTGTTCACATCGCCACTCCTCCGCATTGGCACGCGATAATGTCCATAGAAGCGGCCAAGGCCGGCAAGGATATCTGGTGCGAGAAGCCGATGACCAGAACCATCGGAGAAGGAAAGGCGGTCAAGGCTGCCGTCGAAAGATACAACAGGATATTCCGACTTAATACCTGGTTCCGTTTCAAGGATACGTTCTATGGTCTCGGCACTACGGTAAGTCCCCTTAAGAAACTTGTGGACAGCGGAATGCTGGGATGGCCTCTCACAGTCACCATCTCCATGCACACCGGATTTAACTGGAAATTCTTCTGGGTAGGGAAGGAACATCTTGAAACTCAGCCTATTCCTAAAGAACTGGATTACGATTTCTGGCTCGGTCCGGCTCCATACAAACCTTACAATGAACACCGTGTACACCAGACTTTCCGCGGTTATTGGGATTACGATGCAGGTGGCCTCGGAGATATGGGGCAGCACTATATCGACCCCGTACAGTATCTTCTCGGCAAGGATGATGAGAGTCCCATCAAGGTGGAAATCGACGCTCCCCAGCAGCATTATGATGCGGTCGGCACCTGGAGAACCATTACCTATACATACGCTGACGGATGCAAGATAGTTCTCTGGGGCGGTGACTACGGTAATCCCGATACTCCTTATATTTCAGGCCCCAACGGAAACGTATATAACAATTTCATCTGCGATATCCCCAACTGGCAGTATAAACTGGCCGAGTTCCCCGATCCCCTGCCTCAGGAATGTGATTTCGCGGAATGCGTCCGTACCCGTCATAAATTCGCTCTCAACGAGGCCAATGGTTTCAGAAGCTGTACCATCGTCAATATGGGTGCAGTCGCACTGCAGTTGGGCCGCACTCTTCATTTCGATTCTGAAAAACTCGAATTCATCAATGATGAAGCAGCGAACCGTCTGTTGAATCAGCCTGTTCGCGCTCCTTGGAATCTCAACATCTAAACCGTATTAAAGAATGAAAAAGATAATCTCCACAATATTGGCAAGCATCATCGTGATGATTCTTTCCACTGTTCTGTACGCACAGCAGGTGCCTCAGAACAGAGCGAATGCCACCATCATAGGTGACGCACTCAATCAACTTCCCGCCAATGACACTGAACTTTTCCAGCGTTTAATGGGTGATATAACATCCACAGGGCAGGAGGGTCTTGACCTTCTGATTCAGATACTGGAGAAGAAGGATGATGCATCCATCCGTGCACAATATGCCATCGACGGTCTCTGCGCATTCGCAAGTGCCGATTCTTTTGACGCAGATGCCCGTGCCGTAATTACCGCTACGATTCAGAATGCTTTCGACAGGAATGCCGCCGCTAAAAAGAAAGACGGTGACCTGGCCGGTTTCTATGAGAAACAGTTACGTCGCCTCGGGGTAATCACGGCTGCTCCCGTAGAATTGCCGCAGATTCCTTCTATGGATGAAAAAGCCATCAGACAGCAGGTGAAAGCGACTGTGACCACCCTTCGCAAAGGTGACCGTCCTGCCAGATTCAAAGCTCTCAATGATATCATCAAGGCTGAAGCATTCTATGACGGCTTTGCCAAAGCGCTTCCGAAATTGAGCGATGAGGTGAAGGCTGACGTCATCTGGTGGATGGGAGAGAAAAAGGACAAGGCCAATGAGCAGCTGATTCTCCCTTATATCAAGTCGGAAAACAAGAGTCTCAGTGATGCTGCAGCCTGGGCTCTCGTCAAAATCGGTTCTGACGAAGGAATGAAGATGACGGCTGATTTTCTTACCTCCGCCGACCCTGAAGTCATTGCGACAGCTGAAGCGTGTCTCAAATCCAGTCGCGGTCCTGTGGCCGATGTCGTTTCAAAAGTTTTCAATCAGGCCTCCCCGGAAGGAAAGGCAGCCGCGCTCAGGCTTCTCGCCCAGCGCAGAAGTTTCATTCATCAGAACTTTATAACTGATAATCTCGAATCTGACGATGCCGCTGTCAGTGCAGCCGCTTTCTCCGCCCTCAAGAGCGTAGTAAAAGAATCTGACCTCGACAAACTTTACACTATTCTGGAGAAATGCGCTCCCGCAAACCGCGAGGCGGTGTGTGACGCACTGATTGCCGCCGTTTCCTCCAAGTCGTCGGCCTGTCAGTTTGATATATTCTCTGCCAGAAAGAATGCTTCGCAGAATCAGGATGTATATATTCCCCTTCTTGTCAGGACAGGCGATATCGAACAGCTTTTTGCCATTTGCAGTGAATTCAGCGGCAAGGCGGGAAGCGGAATTTTCAATATGGCATTTGATTCTTATCTGGACGCCGTGGGCAGTTCGGAACTTCCCGGGGCGCAGAAACTTCTTCTTGCTGACAAGGCGATGACACTGGCCGGAAATGACGCACAGCGCAGCAAGGTTCTTGACGTAGTCAGTGGAACCGGGGAATTCCTCGGAATTATTTATGCAGGACGTTACATCGACACCCCTTCCAAGGCATCAGCCTGCGAGGCTGTCAGAAACATAGCTCTGGCGCATCCTGAATATAACGGTGCTATCGTGACCGGACTGCTTGAAAAAGTTATCAATTATCTGGAAACCAGCAAGGTTCCCGATTATGAATATACTGTCACCGCGATTAGGAAACACCTTGGAGAACTCCCCGCAGGCGAAGGTTTCGTGTCAATGTTCGACGGCACCACGCTTGCCGGTTGGAAAGGTCTCGTGGAAAATCCCATTGCCCGAAGGGCTATGACAGCCAAGAAGATGGAAAAGGCCCAGAAGGAAGCCGACGTACGTATGAAAGAGAACTGGAAAGTCGAAAACGGCTGTATAGTTTACGAAGGCAAGGGATTTGATAATCTCTGCACCGAAAAGCAGTACGGCGATTTCGAGATGTACGTGGACTGGATGCTCGACCCCAACGGTGCTGAGCCCGATGCAGGCATTTATCTCCGCGGTACACCGCAGGTACAGATTTGGGATACCTCACGTGTCAATGTAGGTGCTCAGGTGGGCTCAGGCGGTCTCTATAACAATCAGAAGAATCTTGCCACTCCTCTATGCGTGGCCGACAATCAGCTTGGAGAATGGAACTCCTTCTACATCAAGATGGTCGGCGAACGTGTGACGGTTCTCCTGAATGGAATGAAAGTGGTTGACAACATTGTTATGGAAAACTACTGGAATCGTTCGCAGCCTATCCCTATGATAGACCAAATCGAACTTCAGGCACACGGAAGCAGAGTTCTGTTCCGTAACCTCTATATAAAGGAACTTCCCCACGTTGAACCCGTGACACTTTCAGCTGAAGAACAGAAGGAAGGTTTTGAAATGCTGTTCGACGGAACGTCTATGCACCGCTTCAAAGGTAATTTCGTGGATTATACAACCGACGGCGGTACCATCCACGTATTGCCCACCGGACAGGGCTTCGGAAATCTCTACGTAGATGACGAATTTTCCGATTTCGTGTTCAGATTTGAATTCAAGCTCACGCCCGGTGCCAATAACGGAGTCGGCATACGCTGCGAAGAAAACAAGGATGCCGCTTATTACGGAATGGAAATCCAGATTCTGGACCACTACAGTTCCATCTATGATGGATGGCTTAAGGATTATCAGCACCACGGTTCGGTTTATGGAATCATTCCTGCCAAGATTACCAATGCTCTCAAACCCGCCGGTGAATGGAACTGCGAAGAGATTTATGCCAAAGGCAGCCATATCCGTGTAACTGTAAATGGTGTAGTGATTACCGAAGGTGATATCGTGGAAGCTACCAAGAACGGCACTTATGACGGAAATGAGCATCCCGGCCTATTAAACAAGAGCGGTCGCATCGGATTTCTGGGACACGGTTCGGAACTCTGGATTAAAAACGTGAGAGTAAAGAAGATAAAGTAATTATTTATAGAATAGAACTATGGAACCCAAAAATATGACAAGACGCAGCTTTCTCGGGAAAAGCGCAGTTCTGACAGCGGGTGCGGCTCTTGCATCCACCCCGGCTTTCGGTAAAATCAATGCTCCCGAAATTATGCCTTCAAGAGGCGACCGTCCTGCACCCAGTGACCGTCTGAACGTAGTCGGCATCGGAGTCGGAGGCCGTGGAGGCAGCGACGTCGATGGTATCGCAAAAGCAGGTGCCAATATGATAGCGCTCTGCGATGTGGACTGGAAGTATGCCGAAAACAAATTCAACCAGTATCCCAACGCGAAAAAATATAAAGATTACAGAGTTCTTTTCGATGAAATGGGAAAGGACATCGATGCTGTCATTGTCGGCACGCCTGACCATACGCACGCTGTGATTTCAGCCACTGCATTGGAAATGGGGAAGCACGTATATTGTGAAAAGCCCCTCACCCATACGGTATATGAAACCAGGCTTCTTACCAAATTGGCCGCCAAGCATAAAGTGGCCACTCAGATGGGTAATCAAGGTGCTTCAGGTAACGGAGTAAGGGGCACTTGCGAAGCCATCTGGTCCGGAATGATAGGGGAGGTGACCAGAGTGGATGCTTTCACTAACCGTCCCATCTGGCCTCAGGGGCTTGAAACTCCCACTCACGTGGATAAAATTCCCAAAACCCTTGACTGGAATCTCTTCACAGGTCCAGCCAAACCCCGCCCGTTCAATAGTATCTACCACCCTTGGAACTGGCGTGGCTGGTGGGATTACGGAACAGGAGCTCTCGGAGATATGGCTTGCCATATTCTTCAGCCGGTAACCCAGGCGCTCAAGCTGAAATATCCTATCGCAGTTCAGGGCTCATCCACTGCCTTGATGTTAGACTGTGCTCCCAATGCACAGATAGTGAAATACAAATTCCCTGCACGTGACAATATGCCGAAAGTAGGTATGCCCGCAGTGGAAGTCACCTGGTATGACGGTGGTCTGAAACCTGATTTCCCGAAAGGCTGGCCGGTAGGCAAGGATATGAACGATGCGGGTGGAGCAGTGATTTTCTATGGAACCAAGGATACTCTTGTCTGCGGATGTTATGGTGTGAATCCCTGGCTGCTCAGCGGACGTCCCATTCCCGTTCCTACAATGACACGTGAAGTTCCTGATGAGAACCATCACGCTGACTTCGTTCGAGCCTGTAAGGAATCACCCGCTTCCAGAATTCTTACCGCTTCAGACTTCGGTGTATCCGGTCCTCTTAACGAAATGGGGGTTATGGG
>JAGHUZ010000227.1 GCA_018064575.1 Candidatus Minthomonas equi | reverse complement strand
TCTATCCAGCTGAGCTACCGAACCGAACCATTTCTCACTGAGAGTGCGCAAATATAGACGATTTTTTATGAAATCGCAAAAATACGCTCCTTTTCACTCCTTTTTCTTCAGTCTTTTTGCTGTAATCTCTATACTGAGAAAAAGCGCGACACCGGACAGGAAGAATATTATCGCCTGCATTATCTGCGCATCACCCGCATAATCAGCGGGAAGGACAGGGTAATCCATCCCCTGTGCGGACGATGTACGCCACGGCCAGACTTTCAGAAGGGAACCTATCATCAGACCTGCGAGAAAGAGGATGGTGGCATCATAATGTTTCTTGAGCATCCACGACAGGAAGTGGGAGAAGGATATGATTCCGACCAGCGCTCCGCAAGCAAATACGGCCAGAACGGGGATATTGAACGAACTTACGGCCTCAGCGACGATATACTCGTATTTACCGAGCAGAAGAAGAATGAAACTTCCGGAGATACCGGGAAGAATCATCGCACAGATGCCTATGGCACCACACACGAAAATAAACCAGAGTGCATCAGGCGTTTCAGCAGGAGAGACGAGACAGATGAAGACACCGACAGCCGCTCCGAGCAATGCCGGAACGATATGGGACACCTTGAATCCGGCAGTCTGCTTGAAGATATAGATGGCAGACACGAATATCAGACCGAAAAAGAAGGACCACAATGGGATGGGATGATATTCGAGAAGGTACTTCATAAGTCTGGCCAGAGAGAATACACTTATCAGTATTCCGAGAAGTACACTGATGAGGAAATTCGCATTGATATGTTTCCAAAACTGCTTTATCTTACCGGAAAGAAGGAGTTTCAGTGCTGAAAAATCAATGGACTTGATGGAGTCCACCAGTTCACCGTATATCCCGGTCAAAAAGGCTATGGTTCCTCCGGATACACCGGGAATTACGTCAGCCGCTCCCATACAGAGCCCCTTGAAGACTATCATCAGATAATGTGAAATTCTGTTCATCAGTGCTTGTATTATTTCGCAAATTTATACATATTTTTAATACCTTTGCAGGACTGAATCGGTCAAGAATCAAATGAAAGCCATCCGTTTCATATTTTTCTCTATAGTTTCATTCTTTCTGCCAGGCCTACCCGCTCTGTCCCAGAATGAATTTGACGGTAAAATCAGTATCGACAGAACCATCCATAATTTCGGTGACATTCTCGAAACTGACGGACCGCAGAAATGCTCGTTTACAGTAAAAAACATATCAAGGGAACCCATTGTCATCCACAGGGTGATAACTTCGTGCGGCTGCACCGAACCGCAATGGTCAAAAGAGCCCATCCGTCCCGGAGAATCAAGTACCATAAACATCACCTACAAGAACGATTCGGGTCCATATCCTTTCGACAAATCCGTCACCGCCTACATCACAGGAATCCAAAAGCCGGTCATACTCAGAATCAAGGGAATCGTTCACGAAAAGAAAATGAAACTCAGTGAACTGTTCCCCTTCCGCTGCGGGCCGATATCCCTCAGGGAAGATATGCCTGACATCGGGCAGGTCGAACAGGGAATGATTCGCTATGAAGAATTCGAAGTGGCCAACACCTCCGGGAAAAACGTTTTCGTAGAATTCGCGGATTCCACCCCAGGGCTATCATTGACCCTCTCCCCCAACCCATTGCCAGCAGGGGCGAAAGGAACACTTAACTGCACGGTAAACACCTCACTGACAAATCAGAAGTTTTGGGGTAGGACCACCTTTACCGCCACTGCACGGGAAAAGGGAGCAGCCGCCAATGCAGGCAGGATCTCCATCAAACTCCTTATCAAGGAAAATTTCAATTCCCTGACCGAATCGCAGAAAAATGCAGGTTCCCTGATAAAGTTTTCCGAGACTTCGAAGTCTTTCGGGACCGTAAAACAGGGAACGGTTCAGGAAC
>JAGHUZ010000018.1 GCA_018064575.1 Candidatus Minthomonas equi | reverse complement strand
TGGCTCAAACCCACAGTGGCACAGAGCAAGACCAAACTGACCGTATCCGGATTAAAGAACGAAAGAAACGGAACCGTATCCTTCACTGTCACCAATACCGGAAAGAAACCTTCACCATTCACATACATTAAGGTGGATGATGAAATATTCTACTGCAGTGACGACTACTTCTGGCTCAATCCGGGTGAAAGCAAATCTGTCAAAGTCAATATCAAAGACTACTCACCCCAAAGGAAGTTTACCGTAAGCATAAATTCCTGGAATGCAAAGTCCTGCATCCTCTTGGAGAAGTAATGATTAGAAGATGTTTAAATCTCGGAATCAGATTTAAACATCTTCTCTATCCATCCGGGAATTTTCTTAGCGACATTTTCATTCAGGCGATGTCCGAACTTGTCGGACCATACAATGGAAAATCCGGCTTCCTCAAGAAGTTTTGCATTCTTTCTGGATTCGACCTGCCCGACAAGTTCGTCATCCGTGGAAAACACAGCCAGATTAATTCTGCCGGGAATTATTATATGACTATTCCTGTATTGAATGAACGTCCGCACGAGAGATTCATCGATAGTGTATTCGGTGCGTCCATCTTCCCTTTCACAGAAAAAAGGATAAGTTCCATAACCTATCTTCCTAAGTACTTTCTCTATGGTAACGGTCGCATTACAGACTACCTTTATAGCATCCCGGGCATCAGCATATAAAGTATAAAAACCTCCCATACTTGTCCCGGCGATGATTTCCGGAGAAAAGACTTTTACATATTCATTGATTTTCCCGATGCTTTGCTGCGGATTTTCATCAACCTCAGGGCAAATCCAATCATACTCGGGCATATATGTCAGGAACGCCGACTTAGTCGCAGATTTGGCACCGGAACCGGCTCCGTGTATATAAATACCATACTTATTCCCGCCCATACAATTTCTGCCTAATAAAGCACCATAAAAGTCAGGGCAGCGACCGCGGCACCTACCATCGGTCCGAATGACGGAACCCAGGAATAGTTCCATCCGCTGTCCCGCTTACCTTTTATTCCGAGCACAGTATGAGCGCAACGTGGTGCAAGGTCTCGCGCAGGATTGATCGCATAACCGGTCGCCCCTCCGAGTGACATACCGATGGACATAATGAGCATCGTTACCGGGAACGCGCCCAGACTCCCCATTCCTACTTCAGGAATGTTTTCTCTGGTGGAGAAAACCAATATCACGAAAACGAGCAGCCAAGTGCCGACCGCTTCGCAAAAGAAGTTCCTCCCCTTATTCATAATGGCAGGCATCGTACAGAACACTCCGAGTTTTGTATCAGGGTCCTCTGTGGCATCGAAATGGTCTTTGTAATAAGCATAAACCAATATAGCACCGCAAAAGCCACCCAACATCTGGGCTACGATATACCCGGCCACTTCTATCCAGGGGAAAGTTCCGGCGATGGCCAGTCCAAGTGTCACGGCAGGATTGAGATGAGCCCCGGAATAAGGCCCGGCGATGAAAACTCCACACATCACAGCCAAGCCCCACGCAAGTGTGATGACTACCCATCCGGCATTCTGTCCCTTGGATTTATTCAATGTGGTGCAGGCCACTACGCCGTCACCGAGGAGTACGAGAACCAAAGTTCCTACGAACTCAAAAATACATTTGGTCAAAAAAGTCATAATTATCTGTTGCTAAGTGTTCTGTTTATAGCATCGCTCCACCCCTTGCGGGCAGCCTCCACCTCCTCTGGAGCAACTGCCGGCGTAAAGCGCTTCTCCACCTTCCATTGTTTCTTCACATCTTCTATATCTTTCCAGAAACCTGTGGCGATACCCGCCAGATATGCTGCACCAAGCGCCGTAGTCTCCGTCACCTGTGGACGAACTACGTCGGTACCGAGGACATCGGCCTGAAACTGCATCATAAGATTATTACGCGAAGCACCGCCATCCACCTTCAGTTCACCGAGCGGAACCCCGGCATCCTTTTCCATAGCGGAAACGATATCCATCGTCTGGAAAGCGATGCCTTCGAGGGCTGCGCGTGCAATATGTGCCGCTGTCGTTCCACGTGTAATCCCAGTGATGGAGCCCTTGGCATAC
>JAGHUZ010000048.1 GCA_018064575.1 Candidatus Minthomonas equi | reverse complement strand
CCGGTGAGCCTCTTCACTGCACGCGGCTGCCGTTTTTGAGAAATGTAATTACTGTGGGATTCAGACAGAAGGGCTGCCTGACCTTCGAGGAAGTAATGCAGAGGAAAGATAGGATAGCCCCTGAAGTAATCGCGAGAATGGCTGCTGAAGTGCGTTCAGATGATGTCTGCAATATGCAGTACACCTCCGGAACCACAGGCTTCCCCAAGGGTGTGATGCTCACCCACTACAATGTGGTCAATAACGGCAAATGCATAGGGGACCGTATGGGCCTGTCCACTGCCGACAGAATGATGATTCAGGTTCCTATGTTCCATTGTTTCGGAATGGTACTGTCTATGACAGCCTCCATTACCCACGGAGCCACGCTTTGTCCGATGCCATATTTTTCCGCCAAGTCATCACTCTCCTGCATTAATCAGGAAAATATAACCTGTTTTAATGGTGTCCCTACTATGTTTATCGCTATGTTTAATCATCCTGATTACAGAAAAACGGACTTTTCCCATATGCGTACAGGTATTATGGCCGGTTCCGGATGCCCTCCGGAACTGATGCGCCGTGCGGCAAGACCGGATGAAATGAATATGCGCGGTATAGTCAGCGTTTACGGTCAGACCGAGACTTCTCCGGGCTGTACAATGTCTTGTTGGACAGATGACATTAATGTAAGATGCGATACTGTAGGTTATCCTTTCCCTCACGTGGAATGCAAGATAGTAAATCCGGAAACAGGCCTTCAGGTGGGTGTAGGGGAGAACGGAGAGTTCTGTTCGCGGGGTTACAATACCATGAAAGGGTATTATAAGATGCCGGATGCCACATCGGAGGCTATCGATTCCGAAGGATGGATGCATTCTGGTGACCTGGCCTGCATCGATGCTGACGGTAACTATCATATCACGGGGCGGCTCAAGGATATGATAATCCGGGGAGGTGAGAATTTGTATCCCAAGGAAATAGAGGAGTTTATCTACACGCACCCCGCAGTGAAGGATGTCCAGGTTATCGCCATTCCGGATGTCAAATACGGTGAAGAGGCGATGGCCTGCATAATTCTTAAGGAGGGTAGCGCTGTAACTGAAGCAGAAATGCGTAATTATATGACTTCACGCCTCGCCCGCCACAAGATCCCCCGATATATCGAGTTCGTTACGGCTTTTCCTATGAATGCGGCAGGCAAGGTTCTCAAGTACAAAATGCGTGAAGAGTTTGTCCGGAAACTGGGCTTGTAATCTATAAATTATCTTACGTACCAGTATTCGGGGCGTATTTCGTGGAATCTGTCTTCTCCCTGCGGATACCACATTAACTTGATATAGCAGTTGGAACTGTAGCATTTCAGGGCTGCTTTCACGTGGTGGAAGCCTTTTTCCAGATTTACACGGGTTCTGCCCCAGCCAAAACGTCCCGGTTGGTCACCGAAAGTGAAGTCATCAATGCTTATCAGAGCCTCATTGTCAGCCTGTACCAGCAGGTTCCACAAAGCCGTCTTCGGAACATACAGATAGCCTTCAAATGTGTAACCGTAATCGGGTGTCCCCAGATTTCCCCATATTCTGGGATGTTCCACTACCTGACTTTCTCCTTTTGAGGCTTCTGCTTCCATATCGGCCAGAGCCTTGACATTGTCATATCTGGTGCGGATGACACCGTGTTCCTTACCCTCTGCCGGAACGGCCTTATGCAGGCTGTAATCTACTGGAACTTCGAAAGTGATGTCATCCACCACGGCAAGGCTGCGCTCGCGAATCCAGGTGCGGAAACCGTAATCCCCTTCGGAAAGTTCTATTATGCGTATGCCCCTTTCAAGGTTACAATAAGTGGTTTTGTCTCCTGAAAAACGACCATAGACCAGGGCTATTTCACCTTTTTTCGCGACATAGTCATTATCGTGGTCATGCCCGCAGAATAATACGTGGACGTGTCAGTTTTCCACAAAAGCGGTGAGCAATCCTGAATTTAGTTCCCCAGGACATTCGTTTTGTTTCCTCTGG
>JAGHUZ010000147.1 GCA_018064575.1 Candidatus Minthomonas equi | reverse complement strand
GACAAACGACACCAGAGATGGCTGGACCCCGCATCCTTCGACCTTTTCTCCGCCCAGCGGATTCGGTCTGTCCAGAACGACCATCTCCAAACCTGTCTCAGCGGCCACCTTCATTACGTTACCCATAGTACTTATATAGGTGTATGAACGGCATCCTATGTCCTGTATGTCATATACGATGGCATCAAGTCCTTTCAGCATTTCGCGGGTGGGAGCTTTCAGACTGCCATAAAGACTGTGGATGGGAACTCCTGTCTTGGAATCGACAGCCTCTCCTTCGATTACTGCACCGGCAGGAGCGTCTCCCCTGACGCCGTGCTCCGGTCCGAAGAGGGCGACAAGTTCTACTTCTGAGGATTCATAAAGTATGTCGATGGTGGATTTAAGGTTCCTGTCAATGCCTGTGGGGTTGGTAACAAGCCCTACTCTTTTCCCGCGGAGGGCTTCGAAACCGCTGTCACGGAGAACTTCGATTCCAGTTTTGACTTGCGCGTGCAGCGCGATTGAGGCCCATCCCGATGCGATGAGCAGGAAACTAATGATTCTTTTTACCATAATTCGGTTCTATGTTTCGTTTGATTGTTAATGTCATTAAGATGGTGACGATGCAGCAAATCATAGCCCACCAGAAAAATCCCACATATCCGAGTTTCTCCTGTATCCATCCGGCCGCCATTCCGGGGAGCATCATTCCGAGTGCCATAAATGCCGTACAGATGGCATAGTGGGAAGTCTGGCTCTCTCCGCGGGCGAAGTACATCATAAAAAGGGTGAATGAGGTGAACCCGATACCATAGCCGAACTGCTCGATAAAGACGCTGGAATTGATGAGTATCATTCCCCACCAACTATCGCCCGAAGGCTGGGCCATAGCCAGATAGCAGTACACAAGGTCTGGAAGCGTGATGCAGAGTGCCATCGGGAGGAGACACTTGCGCAGTCCTTGCCGTGAGGCAATGATGCCTCCCAGGATACCTCCCAATGTCAGCCCGATGATGCCGATGGTGCCGTAAACCACTCCGACCTGTGCTGTGGAGAGGGCGAGCCCGCCTGCATCGCGGCTGTCCAGAAGGAAAGGGTTTATTATTTTGACGAGTTGGGCTTCGGGCAGGCGGTAAAGCAGAATGAAGAGTATGGCCGCCCATACTCCTTTCTTTGTGAAAAATGAACTGAAGGTACCGAAGAAGTTATGGATGATATTGTTTTTATCCTCGGAGGATGATGTATTGCGGTCAGCCTCTGGATAGGGAAGAATGAACTGGTGATATACCGTCAGCAGCAGGAAGAATATGGAAAGAATCAGGAAGGTGATGCCCCAGGCTTTCGGAATGCTTTCGAAGGAATTCTCAAGTATTCCGGCTATGATGACCAGAATGCCTTGTCCGAAAACGGTGGCACATCTGTAAAAGGTGGAACGGATTCCGACGAAAAAGGACTGTTCTGATGAGTCGAGGGCAGTCATATAGAAGCCGTCAGCAGCTATGTCGTGAGTCGCGGAGGTGAATCCAATGAGCCAGAACAATGCCAGGGTGGACTGTAGCCAGAAGTCGGTGGGGATGGTGAATGACAGCATAGCCAGACTTATTCCGATGATAAGCTGGGAAATTACCGTCCACCATCGTTTGGTGCGGAGAATATCGACGAAGGGGCTCCAGAACGGTTTGATGACCCACGGCAGGTAAAGCCATCCAGTGTAGAAGGCGATGTCTGTATTTGACATTTCCATTTTCTTGTAAAGGATGACTGAAAGGGTGTTCACGGCTATGTAGGGAAGACCTTCCGCGAAATAGAGAGTGGGTATCCACCACCAGGGATTATTGTTTCTTTTCTTCATCTATAAAAAATAACTCCCAAAGATACGTATATTTGCATTATGGAACATAAACAAACTGCTAAACTTGAAATTCCGCGTTTTCTTCCGCTGTCGGAGCTGATGCGCTTGATGAATGAATGTGAGACCTCTGTCGTGGCGCTCTGCATAGGGTGTCAGTGGGGGGATATCGAAATGAATGAAACGGACTTCGGCAGGATGCGCTCTCTGCTGGAAGAGACCGAATCCGGAATGGTGTATTCGGATTTCGATGAAATCAAGGAGGATGGTGGACGGGTGCATCATCCCGTTACCGATTATCAGTACGGGAGCGTGAGGGATGATTTTGATTTCGGAGCAGTGCTTATGTTTCATCGGGACGATGCGGTCGCCGCGATGAGTGAGTTCGCGTCCGGAATGCCGGATTTGCGGTACGGAGCCTTTTACGCATTGTGTCTTGGTATGTCCGGGTTCCGCAAATTTTTCCATATCAGGGAATATCTGTATGCCAGAAAGGAAGGTGATTCCCGTCCGTCCGGTGAAAAACAATTCGACTATGTGAATCCGGCCAACAGGGAAGTACAGGTGGAGATGGAGGAGATTTTTACAGCTTATCTCAAGAATGTGAATGTCTATCTGCCCGAATTGGATGTACGGCCTTTGCCGTGCGGTTCAGGGAGTGAAACTGTGGTGTCAGTGGTGATTCCTGTCAGAAACAGGGTCAGAACCATTTCGGATGCAGTGCGCTCGGCTTTGTCTCAAAAAACTGATTTTGCATTTAATGTAATCGTGGTGGACAATCATTCCGATGACGGAACTTCTGAGATGCTTTCCGCGATGGCTCTGGAAGATTCACGGCTGATTCATATCATCCCGGAAAGCGATTCATTAATGATAGGGGGGTGCTGGAACAGAGCTGTATTCGATAAGCGCTGCGGCGAGTATGCGGTTCAGTTGGACAGCGATGATATTTATAGCAGTGAGTTCACTCTTCAGAAAATCGTGGACAAGTTCCGTAGCGGTTCATTCGCTATGGTGATAGGGTCTTATCAACTGACTGATTTTGACTTGAATCCAATTCCCCCCGGGGTTATAGACCATAGGGAATGGAGTGATGGGAATGGACATAACAATGCGCTTCGTATAAATGGGCTTGGTGCACCGAGGGCATTCAACGTTTCTGTCCTGAGGTCAGTGGGCGGTTTCCCGAATGTGAGTTACGGGGAGGATTATGCTGTCGGCTTGAGAATCACCAGAGAGTATCGTCTGGGCAGGATATATGAAGTGTTGTATAACTGCCGTCGGTGGAGCGGTAATTCGGATGCCGCTCTCAGCCAGGAAAGAATCAATGGAAATAACGGATATAAGGATATGCTGCGCTCCATCGAAATGAGGGCGAGAGGAGTGATTAACCGGGGAATCGGCATACAAGCGCAGGAAAAGGAGAGATGAGCGATGAATAAGGATGTAGAGGAATTGATAAAGAGACAACTTTCCGACTGGGATTTGGCTAAGGAAAGTTATGCGGCTTTTAACAATGGTGTAATCCGTTACAGGACAGTGAATGTCGATGGAGTGGATGTCAGAATACAACACAATCCGGCAAGAATCCGTTCTACGGCCGCGGATATCAGCCCCGCTGTAATAGCCGCCAGAAAATGCTTTCTGTGCAGGGATAACAGACCTGAACAGCAGGAGCATCTCAGGTGGGGGAATTACCATATTCTGGTCAATCCTTATCCGGTGTTCAAAAAACATCTTGTGATATGTTCCATTGACCACAAACCTCAGTCCATTTTAACCTCTGTTACGGACTTGTACGGGATTCTGGATTACCTTTCAGATGCAGTAGTTTTTTATAATGGTCCCAAATCAGGAGCATCTGCGCCTGAACATCTTCATTTTCAGGCTTGTCCGAAAGGAGAACTGCCTCTCGAAATCAATTGGAAGTCTCTGCCGAAAACCAGATATTCCATGGATGCCATTTCATCCAAGGCTGATGTGTTCGTCCTTTTGCAATATCTTGCGGGGGCGGTTATGGTAGTGTCCGAAGCGGCAGAAGATTCTGTCCTGGCCATCCGGATTCTTATGGACAATCTTCCGGTGGATTTGAATGCTCCTGAATCCGAACCGAAGATAAATCTGCTCTCGTGGAAAGACGACGGAAAGTTTGTGACAGTGATGATTCCCAGAGTCAAGCATCGTCCCGATAACTTCTCGCAGTTTATGGTCGCTCCGGCTTGTGTGGAATTGGGTGGAATCATTATCACTCCGAGAGAGGAGGATTTCAATACTCTGACAGGTCCGGATGTGGAACATATTCTGAAGGATGTCTGCCTTCCGTTCCGTCAGCCTCAGGTAAAGGTCGGTCTGCTGTCCGCTCAGTCATTGACCATCGATTTCTGTTCCAACTTCCGTTTCCATGAGAGAAACGTCATCGGACCCGAAACATTTTCTTATCAGGAAGGCAAGGTGATTTGGCGGGGACAATCGTATGACAGGCTTGACTTCGTACCTGTTGACGAAAAGAACGGGTGCTTCTCGCTGATGGTGAAAATCGGGATAGCATTCCATTGGGAGAGGGCAGAACGTCAAATGTTCCAGGGAGGAATTACCATCCTGCCGGTTTTTGATTCTGTCGCCGGGCCGGCTGATATCATAGGTCCCGGTGCACCGGGAATGCTGACAGTCATAAACCGCATAGGGATGGAAGACTATTTGGTCAGCGTCATCTCCTCCGAGATGAATTCCGCCGCCCCTTCCGAATTTCTGCGTGCTCACGCCATCATTTCCCGTTCCTGGCTTATGTCGAAAATAAATGGAACGAGGCATAGTTGTCCGCCTGAATCCGACTCGGATGGGTCTGATATCGTCAGGTGGTATGATCAGGAGGACCATTCCCTCTTCGATGTCTGTGCAGATGACCACTGCCAGAGATATCAAGGTATTGCGAGGGTGAGGAGCAAAAAAATCACGGAAGTGATAAATGATACCTGGGGGATGGTTCTGTGCCACAACGGTGCTATATGTGATGCCCGCTATTCAAAATGTTGCGGAGGCGTATCCGAGGAATTTGAAAATTGCTGGCAGGAAGAACATTATGATTACCTGTCAGCGGTGAGGGACAGTGAGGAGGGCGGTATTTCCGGTAATCAGCAGATTCCGGATGTTTCGGATGAGGAGAGGGCGCGCGAATGGATTATGTCGGAACCGGCATCTTTCTGCAGTAATGTGGATGCATCCATTCTCTCTACAGTTCTGAACAATTATGACCAGGAAACGACTGATTTTTACAGATGGAAGGTATCTTATACCCAGTCGGAACTGTCAGAATTGGTGAAGGCAAAGTCGGGAATAGATTTCGGTGTCATCAGAGAAATCATTCCGCTCCAGCGTGGAAAATCCGGAAGGATTTGCCTGATGAAAATAGTCGGTTCGCTAAGGACCGTTACAGTAGGGAAAGAACTTGAGATACGTAGATGGTTTTCACGGACACATCTGTACAGTTCTGCATTCGTGGTGGACAAAACTGTCAAGGGTGATGAGGAGATTTTTACCTTTACCGGAGCGGGATGGGGACACGGTGTGGGATTATGCCAGATAGGTGCAGCCGTTATGGGAACGAAGGGCTACACCTATAAACAGATTTTGCTTCATTATTTCCGTGGGGCGGAAATCGAAAAACTCTATTAGGACAGGCTGACTTCCTTGATGATATTGAGGGCTACTTCCGTCGCTTTTTCCATTGACTGAAGGGGGACGAATTCGAGTTTTCCGTGGAAGTTATGGCCTCCGGCGAATATATTGGGACAAGGCAGTCCCATAAATGAGAGACGTGCTCCGTCCGTGCCGCCGCGGATAGGTTTGACCTTCGGAGTGATGCCGGCATCTGACATTGCCCTGCGGGCGATATCAACTATTTCCATATGCTTCTCTACCTCCTGTCTCATATTGTAATACTGGTCCTTTATCTCCAAGGTCGCAGTTCCTTCTCCATATCTGGCATTTATGAAATCTGCCACCTGTGTAATAATCTCTTTCTTCTTCTCGAATGCAGTACGGTTATGGTCTCTTATGATGTACTGAATGTCCGCATCTTCCACGACTCCGCTGAATTTTACAATATGGAAGAATCCATCGTATCCTTCAGTATATTCGGGACGCTGGTGGACGGGAAGAAGAGAATTGAATTCGGAGGCGATGAGAATGGCATTTTTCATTTTGTCCTTGGCGTAACCCGGATGAATGTTCCGTCCGCTGATGTGAATTTTGGCTGAGGCGGCATTGAAATTTTCGTATTCCAGTTCCCCGATTTCACCTCCGTCGAAGGTATATGCGAAATCGGCTCCGAATTTACCTGTGTCGAAATGGTCCACCCCTCTTCCGATTTCTTCATCAGGAGTGAATCCGATGCAGATTTTTCCGTGTTTCACTTCCGGATGTTCCATTATGTATTGGGCTGCGGTCATTATCTCTGCCACTCCGGCCTTGTCGTCGGCTCCCAATAGTGTCGTACCGTCCGTGGTAATCAATGTCTGGCCTTTGTACCGGGCGATTTCAGGAAAACTCTGTACTGCTATTTTCATTCCGCCGGAGGGATTGAGAATGATGTCATTCCCATCATAGTTTTCTATGATTTGGGGGTGAATTCCGCATCCCGGAGCATCCGGTGAAGTATCTACGTGAGCTATCAGTCCGAGAGCAGGAACTTTACGGTCAATGTTTGAAGGAATCGAGGCCATAAGGTATCCGTTGCGGTCAAGAGAAACTTCTGGCACCCCCATAGCTTTAAGTTCTTCGGAGAGCATTTGCAGAAGGTTGAACTGTTTGTTTGTGCTGGGTTGACTCAGTGACTCTTTGTTTGACTGTGTATCCACAGCGACATATA